>CADBLW010000228.1 GCA_902795625.1 uncultured Lachnospiraceae bacterium
ATTCTGCAATGGGAACGGGTTTTAGGTCTCCGTCCCGACCTTTGTTGTTTTTATTATACCTGATATCTTACATAGAATCAAGTATGTTTTTCCAACATTCGGGCTTCGCCCGAATGTCGCCGTGACTCGAGGACTCCGTCGCTCGCTTTGCGAGCGCCACCTCAAGTCATATTACATCATACCGCCCATTCCGCCGCCGTTCATGGGCATGGGGGGCTGGGGTTCTTTGATGTCTGCAACTACGGACTCGGTTGTGAGCAGAGTTGCAGCAACGCTTGTTGCGTTCTGAAGTGCGGTTCTTGTAACCTTTACAGGGTCAAGGATGCCGGCGCTTACCATGTCTACATATGCATCTTTTGCCGCATCGTAACCGAAGCCTGCCTCGGACTCTTTAACCTTGTTAATGATTACGGAGCCTTCAAGGCCTGCGTTCTCTGCGATGTAGAAAAGGGGAGCTTCGAGAGCCTTAAGGATAACTGCCGCACCTGTCTTTTCGTCTCCTTCAAGTGCGTCCGTAACCTTTACTGCCTCTTTAGCTGCGTGGATATATGCGGAGCCGCCGCCTGCGATGATGCCTTCCTCAACCGCTGCCTTCGTAGCGTTGAGAGCATCCTCGACACGGAGCTTAGCCTCCTTCATCTCGGTCTCGGTTGCAGCGCCTACGCGGATAACCGCAACGCCGCCTGCAAGCTTGGCGATACGCTCCTGAAGCTTCTCCTTGTCGTAGGAGGACGTCGTGTTGTCATACTGCGCGCGGAGCATAGCGATACGATCCGCAACTGCCTTCTTGTCGCCCTCGCCGTCAACGATCGTCGTGGTCTCCTTGAGAACCTTGACGCTCTTCGCGCTGCCGAGCATCTCCATCGTAGCGTCCTTCAAAGTCAGGCCGACTTCCTCGGTGATAACCGTGCCGCCCGTGAGGATCGCGATATCCTGGAGCATATCTTTTCTTCTGTCGCCGTAACCCGGAGCCTTCACCGCAACAACGGTAAATGTTCCGCGGAGCTTATTAAGGATCAGGGTCGAAAGAGCGTCGCCCTCGACATCCTCGGCGATGATCAGGAGCTGCTTGCCGGTCTTCACGATCTGCTCGAGAACCGGAAGGAGATCCTGGATGTTGTTTACCTTCTTGTCGGTGATAAGGATGAACGGATCGGTGAGAACCGCCTCCATCTTGTCCATATCCGTTGCCATGTAAGCGGAGATGTAACCGCGGTCGAACTGCATACCCTGTACAACGTCGAGGTCGGTCTTCATCGTCTTGGACTCTTCAATGGAGATAACGCCGTCCTTGGAAACCTTCTCCATCGCGTCTGCCACAAGCTCGCCGACTTCCTCGCTGCCCGAGGAGATCGTCGCAACCTTGGCGATATGGGATTTGCCGGTGACTGCGGAGCTCATGCCCTTCAGCGCCTCAACGGCAACGTCCGAAGCCTTCTTCATACCCTTGCGGAGCACGATCGGGTTAGCGCCTGCAGCGAGGTTCTTCATACCCTCGTTGATCATTGCCTGCGCGAGAACCGTAGCGGTCGTGGTACCGTCGCCGGCCACGTCGTTGGTCTTCGTCGCAACTTCCTTCAGAAGCTGTGCGCCCATATTTTCGAACTTATCCTCGAGCTCGATCTCCTTCGCGATCGTAACACCGTCGTTGGTGATCAACGGAGCGCCGTAGCCCTTCTCGAGAACAACGTTTCTTCCTTTCGGTCCGAGCGTCACCTTCACGGTGTCCGCCAGCTGGTTGACGCCGCTCTCCAGAGCCTTTCTCGCGTCAACATCGTATTTCAAAATCTTAGCCATATGTCATGCTTCCTTTCCTGACCGCATTATGCGGAAAATGAGCCGACTCCATGCCGGCATTCGATCAATCCACAACAAGCGCAATGATATCGCTCTGCTTAACGACGATGTATTCGTCCTCACCGAGTTTCACGTTCGTTCCGGCGTACTTCGAGTAGATGACCTGGTCACCTTCCTTCACCTGCATGGTCACTTCCTTGCCGTCAACGATCCCGCCGGGACCTACTGCAACAACGATCGCTTCCTGCGGCTTCTCCTGCGATGCCGTGGTCAGGATGATCCCGGATTTCGTGGTCTCCTCCGCGGCTTTCTGCTTCAAAACAACCCGATCACTCAACGGTACCAGTTTCATGTAAAAGCCCTCTTTCTTTCATAAAAATAGTCATGGTTCGCCGCGCCCGATCCCCGGCCCGCGTATCCCGGCCGGTCCGTCTGAGCGCGACACCTCTGACGACGTTATCGTTATAGCACAACTTGTTAGCACTGTCAAGTATTGAGTGCTAATTTCTTACTTCGGTCACAATTTTCCGCGGAAAAGGCCCGGACGCATGTTCTGCTGTTCCGGGCCGTGTTCTTACACTGAATTTTTTTCGTTACTCTGTCTCCAAACAAGTATCGAGTGCTGATTTCTTATTTCCGTCACTCCGTCTCCCACGATCCGTAGCCGAGAGGATAGCTCCAGCTGTCACCGGTTCCGCGCTCGGTGATCTCCACCCACACGATCCGCCGCGCGCACGCAGGCGTGATGACCGTGCCATCCAGCGCCTTCTCGGCCTCCCGGAGATCGCGCACGATCCGCAGACGGATGATCAGGTGCTTCGTCTCGTAGGTCTTCCACTCCTCGATCGGACAGTACGACTTCACCGTGCCGTTGCGCCCGCTGACCTGCAGGATCTTCGTGCTCATCGAATCAACGCAGCTGTCACCTGCGTACAGGAGCCCTCCCTTGAACTGAACCGGCGAGATCTCCTCACCGCTCTCACGCTCAACCAGCACAAAATCCTCCGCATTGAAACTCACGTCGCTTCCGACCGACACCTTGATCGCGGCTTCCGTCTTGCCGCCCTCAATGCATCGGAAAATGTATTTCTTCTCCGCCGAGCCTTCCGCTCCGACGAGTATTTCCGTCGTATCTCCGCCGTACGAGTATACTCTCGCAGACGCGCTCTCCAGAATTGTCCCGTTTCTCACGACACGCTCCGTCACCGCGGTGTTCACCGTCGTGTTCTCGCCCTCAAACCGGAACGCAAAATCAATCTCAATATCCGTAGGTTTGCTGCCCTGCAGAACACCCGCGAGGAGATCTGCCGTGTCGTCGGTCTTCTTCCCTGCGTCACCGCTCTGATCGTCCTGACCGGCGGCATCATCGTTCTGATCATTGCCTCCCGGCAGTATTTCCTCCACCGTCGGGTCCGCCTTCAGGCGCACGACGAGCCGTCCGTCGTTGGTTGTCAGGAACTGCGCAATCTCGGTTCCGTCCGGAAGCTGCACGCGATAGAACAGTTTGTATATGGTGAGTGGCGTTACATAGTCGTCGATCTCCACGTAGCGGGACACCGTAAGCGCGGGCGCGCTTCCTGCCTCCGCCGGACACTCCGCCAGAAGCCAGCGCATCGAGCCGAATTCCGCGTAGACGCGGCACACCTGACCGTCGCAGCGGCGGTACAGCCGGAAATCGGAGGTGTCCGTCACGGCAATCCGCACGTCACCGTTGTAGGTGACCGAGCCGTCCTGTTTCTTCGTGTTTCCGAGCTCAATGGTGCCGACCTTCACCTCAACCTTGCGGGCAGTCTGTCCGTCCGCAGACTCCGAGGACAGATCCGTCGCCTCCACCGGGCTGCAGATCAGGTTCCACCCGTCGGAGCCCTCGGGCTGCAGCGAGACACGGGTCGCGATATCGGCCGCGGAAACCGACTCAAGGCCGTCGCCGCGCCACTCGCTGTAGGCAATGGGCACCTCAGCGGTCGTGTTGCTGAGCTCGTCGTAGAACCGAAGGCAGAGGTACTTGCGGCTCTTCGGGCGCGCAAGCTGCGCGTCCTCCGCGCGGTTGCCCTCGTAGACTTCATCCATTCGCAGAAGCTCCGAGGTAAATCCTCCGATGCTTCCGTTTTTGAGACGCTGCGTCGTCATCTCCGTGTCAACGTCGCCGTTGTATGTATAGGCAAAGCTGTGTTCCACGGCAATCCACGTGAACAGGTCGTTCGCCTCATCGCGACGGACCCTGCCGTCCTCGTCGACGATGAAGGGCATGTCTCCGGCAAATTCAGCATTTTCCACGACCACGTCCCCGAGCGTGTCCGCCAGCGTCTGCAATACGGCCACCTGCTTGCCGTCCTGTTTGCACACCGCGCGGAAGCGGTATCCGTCCACACCGAGGCCCGTGCGCTCCCACGTCAGCTGCCGCGTCGAGCCGTCTCTCGCGACATCGACGGTGATCGTGTATGTTCCCGAGGGCAGGTCGCGCTCGCCCGTATTCACGTTGCGCGACACGGATGCCACGCGGTCCTGTGCGGTCCACTGATCGCGGATCAGGCGGTACAGGTACAGCTCCGATAGCTGTTCGGTCGTTCCCTCCGTAACCTTGCGGTCGAGGTAAATGCTGAGCTGCAGCGTTCCCTCATCATCAATATTCAAAAGCACGTAGCCGGTGTCGTCATCCTTCTTCGGAAGCTCCAGTCCGAGACTAATGCCGTCGCCGGAAACCGTCTCATCCCCGATGCCGTTGTAGCGGACCTTCACCTTCTGTGACGCGTCCGTCCAGGAATCGAGCAGCATCGCGCCGTTCGGCGACTCGAGGTACAGCTTCTGCGTGCCCTTGTCCTCTTCCTTCCAAACTCTGAGCCAGGTCTCCTCGCCGAGATACAGCTTCAGATCCCCGGTGTACTCGCCGTCCACGTCGCGCGCAAGTTCCAGCCGCGCGATGGCTTCCGCGCTCTCGCCGCGCCGCAGCTCCGCGCCGTCCTCGTCCTTCTCAATGTGCAGCGTAATGTCCACCACTTTGTCCTGATCCATGCAGCCGGTCATAAACACGATCAGACATGCCAGCGC
>CADBLW010000229.1 GCA_902795625.1 uncultured Lachnospiraceae bacterium
ATCTCTCCCCTCCTCGCGGGTTTTCACGCGGAAAATGTCCATTTTCCGCCCAAGCTCTGCCGTCCTCTTAACAGCCTCGTCGGCGAGGGCCTCCGAGAGTTCGCCGACCGTGATCAGCACATCCACCGGACGCTCCGCCACATCCCTTCCGACTCTGCGGTGACCTTCCTCCGCATGCTCTCCGAGTTCAAACATGTCCGCCAGCATCGCGATGTGGCGCTTCGCGCTCACTGCGCACAGTACGTCGAGCCCGCTCCGCATGGAATCCGGGCTGGCGTTGTATGTATCATCGATGAGAACGATGCCTCCGGGCAGCTGCTCCCGTCCGCCCCTCATCGACATGGGCTTGTATCCCGCAAGCGCCTCCGCCGCGTCCGCAGCACGGACTCCGAAGGTCTCCGCGGCCGCGATCGCAAGTGTCGCGTTGGACACGTTATGGTGTCCGGGCACCGGCAGCGTGACCGGGATCGTCCCGTCCGCGCTCTCGTAAACAAAGGACGCCGTCTGTTCCGTCAAAACCTCTTCCCGGTAGCGGTAGCGGCACCACTCCTCCGCTCCGTACGCGACAACCCTGAGTGTGCGGAATCTCTCCCGCGTCTCAGGGTACATCAGTATTCCGTCCGTACCCTTGTATTCCGGGCAATCCGGGCAGAGTACCCGCAGCAGGGGATCGTCTCCGTTGACGAACAATGTGCCCCCCTCATGAAGCCGGTTGACGATCGCGAGCTTCTCCCTGCGGATCCCCTCCTGTGAACCGAGGTTTCCGATATGCGACATTCCGATGTTCGTGATCACCGCGTGATCCGGCATCGCCACCGCGGCGATCCGCCCCATCTCCCCGGGCAGGCTCATGCCCATCTCGATGACGGCGCAGTCCGTGTCATCCGTCAGCTCCGCCATCATCTGCGGAACACCGAGCTGACCGTTGCGGTTGCCGCTTGTCCGAAGCACTGTTCCTAAGGGTGTCAGGGCAAGTGCCGTCAGCTCCTTGGTCGTTGTCTTGCCGACGCTTCCCGTGACGGCGATCATCGGGACCGACGCATGCTTCCCGCGCCAGTAGGCGCCGAGACGCTGCCATGCCTCGCGCGCATCCGCGACCGCAAGGTAAGTCATATCCTCCGTGCCTGGCACGATCTCCCCGCGCTCCGTCGTCGTCACACGCATTCCGTGCGCGTACGCGTCCGCGATAAAATCGTGCGCATCCACGCGCTCACCCTTCATCGGTATGAACATCGTGTCCGCATCGCCCTCTCTCGAGGAAAATGACCACGCGCTCACCGTGCGCTCCGGGTCTCCGCACAGGATCGTCGCGCCCATGCCCTTCGCAATTTCACTCACCGTATATGTCATCCGAATGCCATCCTTCGCTGTTACTCATCTGTTCTCTTGTTCCCGCCTTCCTGCCGCTTGCGTGACCGCACTCCGGCACTGCGGGAACCGTCTGCTGCTGCGCCGTCAAAGCCCGAGCTTCGCCGCTTCCTCGAGGATCATTTTCCGGTCATCCATCGGGTATTTAACGCCGCGGATCTCCTGGTAATCCTCATGGCCCTTGCCGGCGATCACGATGCAGTCGCCGTCTTCCGCGTGCGAGAGCGCATACGAGATCGCTTCGCGGCGGTCCGGCACCGTGACATACACTCCGTCGGCCTTCTTCACACCCGTGAGGATGTCCGCAATGATATCCTCGGGTTCTTCAAATCTCGGGTTGTCCGAGGTCACGATCGTGAGATCCGCCAGCCTCGACGACCACTCGCCCATGTCGTAGCGCCGATCCTTCGCGCGGTTTCCTCCGCAGCCGAACATGCATACAAGCCGCTTCGGCTGATACTCGCGGAGCGTTGTGAGAAGGCTTCGAAGGGACATTCCGTTATGCGCGTAGTCCAAAAGCACGACAAAGCGGTCCGACACCGGAACGCTCTCCACACGCCCGCGCACGCGGACCTCCTTGAGCGCCTTCAGCATCGCTTCCTGCGGCAGCTTCATCTCACAGCCGAGCGCGACCGCCGCCAGCGAGTTGTACATCGTAAAACGGCCCGGGATCTCAATCTCCACCTCCAGGCCGGCGCGTCCCTCCACGCGGTACGCAACGCCTTTTCGTCCGGGCTCGTTCAAAAGCCGCGTGTCCGCCATGCGGTAGTCACACCCCTCCGATTCTCCGAAGGTCACGACCTCACACGTGCACCCCTCCTTCATCTCCGGAAAATGCTGATCATCCGCGTTGAAGATGCCCGTGCGGCACATGGAAAACAGTTTTTTCTTGCAATCGCGGTAGTCCTCAAATGTCGGATGCTCATCTCCTCCGATATGGTCCGGCTCAAGGTTCGTAAACATGCCGAAATCATAGTCGATGCCGTAGACGCGATCCATCTTGAGACCCTGCGAAGACACCTCCATCACAACGGCCTTCATGCCCGCCTCGACCATGTCCGCCATGTACTTCTGGATCAGCAGCGACTCGGGCGTCGAGTGCGTCGCGGGGATGCGCTCCTTTCCCGTGAGGATCTCGACCGTGCCGATCAGGCCGCACGGAATGCCCGCGTCGTTGAGCATCTGACAGATCATGTACGACGTTGTCGTCTTGCCCTTCGTCCCGGTGATGCCGATGGTCGTGAGGGACTTCGACGGATGTCCGTACCATGCCGCGCCGAGCAGTGCCAGCGCCTTGCGGTCGTCCTGCACCTTCACCACGGTGACCCCGGCCGGCGCATCGACATCGCGCGTCACAACCACAGCCGCGGCTCCTTTCTCCGCTGCCTGCGGAATGTACGAGTGTCCGTCGACCTTGGTGCCCGCGATGCACACAAACACCTCTCCGCCGGTGATCTTTCTCGTGTCAAACGCGACCCCGCTCACCTCGATATCATCACTGCCCTGCAGGATCGTATGCGGGATCTCCGAAAGAATATCCCTGAGTGGTTTTGTCATGCCCATAGTCAGCCTCCGTTGTTCAAGGTATCCGGTCCGGATACGGATGAATCGCCGTATAAGAATTGGCAAATCCCACAACACCCGGTGCTGTGGGATGCGTCATTTCATGGCGGAACTCCCTCTCATTCGCAAAATACCATTGCTTACAAAGGGAGTCCCGACAGTTGCATTTTGTTACATGTATCGATACAGATCCTCGTACTGTTTTGCCGAGTTCGTCCACGAAAAATCTTTCGCCATGCCGCGGTCGACGATCTTGTTCCACTCGCGGCGGTGATCGTAATAAACGCTCTTCGCGTACCGGATCGTGCCGAGCATCTCGTGCGCGTTGTAATTGCAGAAGCCGAAGCCCGTACCGCTGTTCTCGTACTGGTTGTACGGCTCCACTGTGTCCCTGAGACCGCCGGTCTCACGGACGATCGGCACCGTGCCGTACCGAAGCGACATCAGCTGTGACAGACCGCAAGGCTCAAACAGCGAAGGCATCAGGAACGCATCACAAGCCGCGTAAATGCGGTGAGAGCGCTCGTTGTTATAGTAGATGCTCGCCGAAACCCGGTTCTTGTACTTCCACTCGTAGTGACGGAAGAGGTTTTCATACTTCGGATCACCCGTGCCGAGGACCACAAACTGAGTATCCTCCGCGCAGATCTCCTCGATGACATAATCGATCAGGTCAAAGCCCTTCTGATCGGTCAGACGCGACACGACACCGAGCATGAAGATCTTCTCATTGATATCGAGGCCGAGCTCCTGCTGCAGCCCTCGCTTGTTCTTGCTCTTCTCCTTGCGGAATGTAATGGCATCGTAGTTGTTGTAGATCATCTTGTCGGTTGCGGGATCGTACTCATTGTAATCGATACCGTTGACAATACCCGTAAGGACGTTGCTGCGCGCGTTGAGCAGACCGTCGAGGCCCTCGCCGTAGAACTGCGTCTTGATCTCGTTTGCGTAGGAATTGCTCACCGTCGTGATGCGGTCGGCATACACGAGGCCGCCCTTTAAGTAGTTCGCATCACCGTATGCCTCAAGCTTATCCGGCGCAAAATAATACTCCGAAAGACCCGTGATATCCATCACAGCCTTCTTGTCCCAGATACCCTGAAACTTCAGGTTGTGGATCGTCATTATGGTCTTGATGCCGCGGTAGAACTCGTTGTCCTGGAATGCGTCGTGAAGCATGACGGGGATCAGGCCGGTCTGCCAGTCATGGCAGTGAATGATATCCGGACGGAAGTCCAGAGTCGGCAGCACGGAGAGCACGGCCTTGCTGAAAAAAGCAAACTTCTCGATATCCTCGTGAATGTATCCGTAGGGATGACTTCCCGCAAAATAGAACTCGTTGTCCACGAAGTAGAACGTCACACCCTCGTAGACAAGCCGGAACAGACCCACATACTGGGAACGCCACGAAAGATTCACGGTAAAGTTCGTGATGAACTCCATCTGGTCCTTGTACTTCTGCTGGATCGCCATGTACTTCGGCAGGATCACGCGCACGTCAAATTCTTCCTTGTTGATGTACTTCGGCAGCGAGCCGACGACATCCGCCAGACCACCTGTTTTGATAAAAGGAACACACTCTGAAGCCGCAAACAATATCTTTTTCATGGTAACCTCGCTTTAAGCAAAATCTCTGAAAAATCCGGCACCTCCGCCGTCTATGTAACGTTTTTCTTCTGCATTGCCAGCTCTCGCATTTCCCGCGCGTTGGCCATCACCGAGTCGGTGATCTCCGCGCCGCCGAGCATGCGTGCCAGTTCTCTCGGGACCTCATCCTCCGCAAGCTTGCGAAGCATCGTTCTCGTCTTTCCGCCTTCCGCGGATTTCGAAATCTCAAAATGGCAATCCGCCATCGCCGCGATCTGCGGCAGATGCGTGATGCAGATCACCTGCTTGGTCTGTGCGACGTCTGCCAGCTTCTCGGCCACCTTCTGCGCGGTACGACCGCTGATCCCGGCGTCGATCTCGTCGAAAAATAAGGTCTCGATCTCGTCCTTGCCGGCGCTCGCCGTCTTTAACGCGAGCATCACCCGGGACAGCTCGCCGCCGCTCGCGATCTTCGCAAGCGGACGAAGCGGTTCTCCGGGGTTGGCGGAAATCATAAACTCCGCGTCCTCGGCGCCGGTCTCGCCCGGCTCCTCCAGCTCGCGGAATTCGACCGTGAACTCAGAGCTTAGGAAATTGAGCTCCGAAAGGGAATCCCGTACCTTCGCGGACAGCTCGTCCGCGGCTTTTTTACGGAGCTTCGTAAGCTTCGCCGCCTCCGTGCGGAGCGCCTGCTCCGACCGCTTCACCTTCTCGGTGAGAGATGCGACATAGCCGTCGAAATCCGACAATTTTGCGATCGTCCGCTCCGCCTCCTCGGCATACGCGAGGATTGCATCAATGGTGCGTCCGTACTTGGACTTCAGGCGGTTGATGACATCGAGCCGCTCGCCGACCTCGGCAAGCTCCGCCTCCGTCCCGGTGATCTCCGAGAGGTAGTCCGAAAGCCGCGCCGCGATGTCGCCGACCTGCTCCTCCGCAAGCCGCAGGTCCTCGTAGATCTCCTCGAGCTTCGGGTCCAGGGAAGATGCCTTCGCAAGCTTCCGAAGAGCTCTCTCGATGCCCGTCGTGACCGACGCGCTGTCCGTGGAGAGCACCGAATCCGCTTCCGCGCACGCCTCCGTCAGCTTCTCCCGGTTCGAGAGAACGCGGAACCGCTCCTCCAGCAGATCGTCCTCGCCCGCGACCAGTCTCGCCGCGATGATCTCGTCGTACTCGTACTGCGCCATCGAGAGCTCTCTCGCTCTCGCCGCGCCGCGCTCCTGCGCTTCCGCGAGTTCCCGTACCGCAGCCTTGTACTCTCTTGCGAGAGACCGTACCTCCGCTGCCGCAGCCAGTGCCTCGGCACCCGCGTAGCGGTCCAGCAAAGCCAGCTGCTTCGCCGGATACAAGAGCGTCTGATGGTCGTGCTGACCGTG
>CADBLW010000230.1 GCA_902795625.1 uncultured Lachnospiraceae bacterium
CCGTTTCCGGAGCGGACGGAGTTTGATCTCTATGCGATGATGCAGCCTGCACGACAGGTCGGCGGAGACTTTTACGATTTCTTCCTCATCGACGAGGATCACCTCTGTCTCGTGATCGCGGACGTGTCCGGCAAGGGCATTCCGGCGGCGCTGTTCATGATGATCTCCAAGACCATCCTGCAGAGCTGCGCGATGCTCGGAAAGGGCGCGGCGGAGACACTGACTAAGATGAACGAGGCCCTCAGCACCAACAATCAGGCGAGAATGTTTGTGACGGTGTGGGTCGGTATTCTGGAGATCTCAACCGGACGGCTGACGGCTGCCAACGGCGGACATGAGTATCCTGTCCTGAAGAGGAAGGACGGAGCCTTTGAGCTGATCAAGGACAAGCACGGCTTTGTGATCGGCGGAAGAAAGAATACCGTCTATCATGAGTACGAGCTCCAGCTGGAGCCCGGCGATATTATCTACGTCTATACGGACGGTGTGCCGGAGGCTACGAATACGAACATGAAGATGTTCGGAACGGAGCGGATGGTCGAGGTCCTGAACCGCATCGATGACGCGGACCCGAAGGCGCTGATCGACGGCGTGTACGAGAGCGTCAACGATTTTGTGAAGGAAGCGGAGCCTTTCGACGACATCACGATGCTGTGCCTGACGTACAAAGGGGCGGCAAAGTCGGAGACTGAGGACAGTGATCCGTCGCTTAAGAGCGCTGACAACGGCGGCTCAGGGACGACGCTCACGGTGGAGGCTGTCGCGGACAATTTTCCCAAAGTGGTCGGAATGATCGAAGAAGGGCTGAATGCTGTGGACTGCTCGCCGGCGGATCAGATGAAGATCCAGCTGGCGGTGGAGGAGATCTACGCGAACGTCACAAATTACGCGTATGCGCCGCAGACCGGAAATGTCACCGTGACGTTTGAGACGGAGGAGGATCCGAAGGCGGCGGTGATCACATTTGCCGACTCGGGCGTTCCGTACAACCCGCTTCTGAAGGCGGATCCCGACATCTCGCCGGAGGTGCGGAGACGCACGAAGGGAGGTCTCGGCATCTTCATGGTGAAGAAGAACGTCGATGACATCTCCTACGAGTACCGCGACGGGCAGAACATTTTGCGAATGAAGAAGCTATTGCCGTAACTGCAGCCATTGCCGTAACGGCAACTAATGCTAAGACAGCAGCGACATAGAAAAGTAAAGTTGAAAAGGAGAACAAACATGAACATTGAAAGAACAGCGGACGGAACAAAACTGACGATCGCCCTGGAGGGACGTCTGGACATGCTGACAGCGCCCGAGCTTGACCGGCAGCTGCCTGAACTTTTGACGGGCGTGAACGAGCTGACGTTTGATTTTCAGAAGCTTGAGTATGTTTCCTCCGCGGGCCTTCGCGTGCTGCTTTCCGCTCAGGAGATCATGAGTGAGCAGGGAAGCATGATCCTTAAGAACGTGAACGACCAGATCATGGAAGTTTTTGAAGTCACAGGGTTTACGGATATTCTGACGATCGAATAAGCGGGAGATGACATCGTGAAGAACGATTCCAGGATCGCGAAGAGTATGAACTATCAAAACATGCTGGGACTGAATGTTCTGACAATACTTGTATAAGACGTGTCGGGGCGGAAGGTTCCGGCGATCACGGCAAGAAGTATGCCGGGGCTGAAGATCCCGGAAAATACGGCACATAGAAAAGGGGGAGATATGATTCTGTCGTTACAGGGGTGCATGGCTGTCGGGAAGACGACCGCAGTGAGGTATCTTCAGGCCAATGCACCGTACATCAACATCAGTTACGAGATCAACACGGACATTGTCGAGGAGGTAAAACGCAGAAACCTGGACAAGAACGTGTATGAGGATTATCTGGAGATCCAGAAACTGTGGCTTAAGAAGGAAGTGGTCCGCTACGAAAAGGCGAAGACGCACCTGTGCAGCGTGATGGATTTCGGCGCGGAGGAGATCGAGTTCTATACTCTGAACTACCCGGAGAGTATCGGTGTCGAATGGGAAGTGGAAAATGCCCTGAAGAAGGAGCTTTCGGAGGTGCGCGGATGCATGCCGGACCGGATCCTGTTCCTGGACGCTTCGGATGATGTGTTACGAAGCCATAAGCAGAACGATCCGACCAGAAGCCGGAATTTCTTCGAGCATCATCTGACGCATATGCTGCCGCTGAAGAGAAAGTGGTTTATCGGAAGGGACAATGTCGACCTGCTCCGGGTTGACGAGCTGTCGGCGGCGGAGGTCGGCGTGAAGGTCAAGGAGTGGTGTGACCGGCAGATCCTCACGGCGAAGATGAAGGAACTGAAGATCCAGCCTGTAGGGGACGGATATATCGACATGATCTGTCCTCCGGAAAATATCAACGCATTTATCGACCTGTGCGATCTCATGGGGCTGCGGATCGGCGGTTTCACCTGGTGGTGCCACGTTGCCGACGGGCATGAGCCCTGCGGCATGGGCGGACCGAAGTCGGAGTATTTTGACGGCTGGTTCAGCGAGATCCCTATGGATAAGATCATCGAGTTGAAGGACAACGAGGCCTGCAGGGCGTATTTTGCGAAGGAGTGGCCGGAGGATCCGGACTACCGCGCATGCTATTGGCCGGGGTTCTGGTTGCTTGATGAAGCGTAGGCCGGGGTTCCGGCCGGCGGAATGAAATATGAGCCGGGGCTTCCGGCTGCGTGATGAAACATGAGGAGAAGGAGTTTCCTATGCACTATCAATGCCTGATCGTGGATGACGAGGCGGAACTTGCGAAGATGACCGCCGAGTATTTTCAGATGTTTGATGTGACAACGGCTGTCGCGGAGAGCGCGGCGACCTGCTATGAGTTTTTTAAAGACAACACGGCGGAGCTGATCCTCTTGGACATCAACCTGGGCGACGGCTCGGGTTTTTCCGTGTGCAGGAAACTGCGTGAGGAATACAATCTTCCGATCCTGTTCATCAGCGCGCGTCAGAGCGATGACGATGTGCTCGCAGCCCTCTCCATCGGCGGTGACGACTATATCAAGAAGCCCTACAGCCTGTCGGTTTTGCTTGCGAAGGTGAAGGTGAACCTGAAGCGCGTCGGAGAGCTCAAGGCGGCGCAGGCGGCGGAAAAGGCAGCCCAGGGAGCTGCGGGAACGTCTGACGGTGCGGCGAAGCCGGGTTCTGCTGACGGCTCGCAGGGGGACAGTGCCGGTGCAATGACGCTGGATCCCGCGACGATGTCGGTCCTGCGCAATGGGGAGAGAATTCCGCTGAAGGCGAAGGAGTTCGCGCTTCTGTCGTGCCTGTATGAGCACAGGAACACGATCGTGACGAAGGAAGTGCTCTTTGAGGAAGTGTGGGGGGATTCATTTTACGGGGACGGCACGCTCAATGTACACATCCGCAAGCTTCGCGAGAAGCTGGAGGACGACCCGAACGCGCCGAAGATGATCAAGACGATCTGGGGCACGGGGTATATTCTGGAGTTGTAAAGAACGGGGCGGTCCGGGCAATGGGGATATCCCTAAGCTTCAGACGAAAACGGAAATTCGGAGACGAGGATGAAATATCGGAACAGAATTGTGATCGCGTATCTTGTCATCATGGTCGCGGCTCTCGGTGTTCTCTGGCTGCTTGCCGGCCGGAGTTCGATCGGCAGGCGCGACATGGTCTCGTACAACGATGAGATCCATCGCATAGGCAGTGACTATCTGGCCGGAAAGCCGGTGGCACAGATCGAGTCTGAGTACGGCTGCAGGATCGTGCTCACGGGCGAGCCGGAGACGGAGATCATGAAGACGTACGCGGAGTACGGACTTGTGATGGATTTTGCGCCGGAGGGCAATGTGATCGGGAAAATCCTGTGGAACGACGCGAGTAAATGGACGGAGAGCTCCGGACGGGAAACGCGTCGGACGGTGCTGATCTTCTGGGGCATTGTCTTCGCGGCGGGACTTGCGTTCCTGCTCACGGTAGACTGGTTCCTGCTTCGGCCCACGCGCGAGATGCGAGGCCTTGCGGCGGATATCGCAAAGGGCAATCTCGATGTTCCCCTGCCGATCCGCAAGCACAATCCCTTCGGCAATCTGGTCGAGGGCTTCGACCTCATGCGAGAGGAGCTCAGG
>CADBLW010000231.1 GCA_902795625.1 uncultured Lachnospiraceae bacterium
CCGTCCAGCTCGCCGGCAGCCTGCTTCGCCTCGAGCTCGGCCTTGACCTCGTCGAGCGTGAAAAAATCAAATTTGCCGCCTACAAAAGACCTCGCTTTGGCAACTTCCCAGATGCCGATCAGTTCTGCAGCACTCATGTAACAATTCCTCCTTATGATGATACGAAATCCCCTTCCGGTGCCGTGAAGCCGACGCCCCGAACAGACCCCGCAAGGTCATTATACCGACGGCGCAACAGTAACGCAAGGAAAATGTGAAAAAGTGATTGACAAGCTCAAGTCGTAGTGGTAATATAAGCAAGCGTGTTGAAACAACACTCTGCGGACTTGCTGGAATTGGCAGACAGGCATGACTAAGGATCATGTGCGCTAAGCGCGTTCGGGTTCAAGTCCCGTAGTCCGCATCAATAATGTCTCTCGACTTCGGTCGGGAGACATTTGTTTTTTACGGCGTTTCGTGATATAGTGTATATGTCGGCCACAGCGGAAAATGCGATTTGGCCGGAAGCCTTTTGCGAGGGGTTAAGGCAGGGAAGAGAAGAGGAGGTGACGCGTGATGATCAAGCTTGGCTGCGATTGCGATCCGATGAATCCGGAACTGGTGGAACAGGCACTTGCGGGAATGCCCGCGGGACAGCGGCTGGCGCAGATGACGGAGTTTTTTAAGGTGATCGGGGACGATACCCGTCTGCGGATCCTTGCGTCACTGCGTGGCCGGGAACTGTGCGTGAGCGACATCGCCAATGTGGTGGATATGTCCAAATCGGCGGTTTCCCATCAGCTCCGTGTTCTTTCCTCCGCGGATCTTGTGAAGGGCCGCCGCAAGGGGAAAAATGTGTATTATTCCCTTGATGACGAGCACGTTGAGGAAATCTTCAACGACGCGATGGAGCATGTGACCCATCGGCACGGGGACGTGCAGTAACAACCAAGACAAACACAAACGCTGCAATCGACGGTTTCGTCAACTGCAGCGTTTTGAAAGAGAATATCCTTCTTAGGAAAATGCTGACTTAATAATGTTTTGTGCGGTACAGCACCGATCCGGTCAGGAGGGTAAGAACTCCTGTCTTAATACCGGAGCGTGCGAAGCGCGTTGAGGATGGCAAGCACGCACACGCCGACATCGGCGAAGACGGCCATCCACATGCCTGCGAGGCCGAGGGCCGCAAGCGCGAGTACGGCGAATTTTACGCCGAGGGAGAAAATGATATTTTCCCGTGCGATGCGAACGGTCTTTCGTGCGATCCTTACGGCGAGAGGAAGCTTGGCGAGGTCATCGTTCATGATGACGACGTCGGCGGCTTCGATGGCCGCGTCGGAACCGAGACCGCCCATGGCGATGCCCACATCCGCGGCAGCCAGTACAGGCGAGTCGTTAATGCCGTCGCCTACGAACAGGACGGAACCCTTCCGACCCGGAGCTTCGAGAAGTTCGGACAGGCGGGAGATCTTGTCACCGGGAAGCAGCTCTGAATAGGAGCCGCTCATGCCCAGCTCCGCAGCGACGCTTTCACCGACTTCCCTGCGGTCGCCGGTCAGCAGTACGGTTTTGCGGATACCCAGGTCGCGGAGCGCCTGCAGCGCCTCCGCGGCATTTTGCTTGATACGGTCGGCAATCCGGAGAACTCCGGCGGGACGACCGTCCACAGCGACATACACGAGGGTGCCGACGGCATCCAGGACCCGGTCGGAGTGACCGGCGAAGGCTTCCGCCACAGCGGGAAGCGAGCGGCTGCCGGCTGCAATGTCATGACCTTCGAACGAGACGGAGACGCCCTTGCCGGCGAACTCGCGCACATCGGAGGTGCGGCTGCGCAGGTCGGAGGCATCAGCCCCGTCTGCGGACGCCTGTGAATATGCTTTCAGGATCGAAGTTGCGATCGGGTGCGTGGAACCGCTTTCCGCGGCTGCGGCGTAGCGGAGAACATCCTGCTCGGACAGTTCGATCGATACGATTTCCTGTACTTCGAAGACGCCCTCAGTAAGCGTGCCGGTCTTGTCACAGGCCAGCGCGGAGGCGTCGGCGAGGAGCTCCAGGTAGCTTCCGCCCTTCACGAGAATGCCGGCGCGCGATGCTCCGCCGATCCCTCCGAAAAATGAGAGCGGAACGGAGATGACAAGAGCGCAGGGACAGGATACGACAAGGAAGGTAAGGGCGCGGTAAATCCAGGTGCGGAACTCGCCGCCGAAGAAGATCGGAGGAATGAGCGCCACCAGCACGGCAAGCGCAACCACGATCGGCGTATAGTACCGCGCGAAGCGGCGGATCATAGCCTCGGGACGGGATTTCCGGTCGGAAGCGTTCTCGACCATCTCCAGGATTTTCTGCAGTGAGGAATCCTCTGCGGAGTGTGTTACGCGAAGTGTGAGACGACCGTTCGTGCTGATGCAGCCGCTGACTGCATTTTCCCCGACGCTGACACGTCGCGGCACCGACTCACCGGTCAGCGCGGAAGTGTCGAGGAAGGACTCGCCCTCCGTCACAACACCGTCGAGTGGAATCCGTTCGCCGACGCCGACGATGATGGTCTCACCGACGAGGACATCCTCGGGATCGACGAGAACCTCCTGTCCGTCACGCAAAACCGTTGCGCGGTCCGGACGGAGCGTCATCAGTTCCGCAACCGAACGGCGGGAGCGCTCTTCAGCGTACTCCTCGAACAGTTCGCCGATGCGGAACAACACCATAACCGCGATGGCCTCGGGATATTCGCCCACGGCAAATGCTCCCAGCGACGCGATCGCCATCAGAAAATCCTCCGCGAGGAAGTGTCCGCGCAGAAGGTTCCGGGCAGCACCGAGCAGTACCTCACCGCCGCTTACCAGATAGCCTGCGGCAAATACCGCGATCCGGAGCCAGGCGGGATCCTTCGGAAGCAGAAGACCGGTGACGAGAAGAGCAAGGGAAACACCGATGATGATCAGGGATTTGCGGCGCTCGCCGGGCTCGTCCCCGTGGTGGTGGTCACACCCGCAGCCGCATCCGCAGCCACAGCCGTGTTC
>CADBLW010000232.1 GCA_902795625.1 uncultured Lachnospiraceae bacterium
CGGCAGAAAGGAGAACCCTATGCCCATGATGGGAATTCACGGTCGCCCCAAGACCGATGCCGGCGAACTGCGAAGCCGCCGCGTACCGATCGCCTGCGGTGTATGGTTCACCAGCACCGGCAGGCTCATTCCCCTCTCTGTCAAATGGAAGGACGATGAGGGTTTTCTTCGCATGCTTACGGGGATCCGCGTTATCACCGTGGAGGATAAGAACTACTGCGGCGTTCCGTCCACCGAGTACGAGTGCGAGGCGGAATACTGCGGGGCGCGGG
The DNA here is from genome assembly GCA_902795625.1 of uncultured Lachnospiraceae bacterium. Classification (GTDB taxonomy): domain Bacteria; phylum Bacillota; class Clostridia; order Lachnospirales; family Lachnospiraceae; genus ISDg. Next base: position 273 of record CADBLW010000232.1, read on the forward strand.
TTCATTTTCATCTGCTCTACTACGCTGTCCGGCGGGAATGGAAGCTGCTGTGGAACGATGCCGGTTCCGGTACGAAACAGGCCAATTGACCGTTTCAGTTTCCGGCACAAAGCAAGCCAATTGAATGATCGACGTTTCCATAAGAGCTTCCGCATTTCCATGAACGTATCCACGAAAAAAGCCCCGCGCTGCCGCGAGGCTTCTCTGCCATAGACCTGTGATGTTTCTCATACTCAGCCGGAGTTCGTCATCTGCTGCTGCAGCATTTCTTTGTACTCCGCCATAACCTCCGGATGAGCATTCATATATGCGCTGGCCAGGAGGTACAGCACGATCGCTGCCGCAATGAACATCAGAATGCCGTGTGCGATCTCCTTCTGTCCGTCCGACGCTCGGCTGCTCACCACGTTGACGATGGCCCATCCGAGCAGGAACAGCCATCCGTAGACCGGGATCAGCAGCAGGATCATCAGCCCGAGGATTTTCCACCGGGAGATCGCCGGTTCTCCGCTGTACCCTGTGGATCCTGCGGACTCCGCTCTTCCGGCTTCCGGATCTTCACGCAAGCTTCTGCGTCTCGCCCACTCCGGATACTCATCTTCGTCATCCGGCTCGTCTTCAGCGGCATTGATCCATGCCGCGATCTTTCCAAATCCGGTCTTTCTGCCCTGTTCCGCATCCGCTGCCCGTCTGTCCTCCGGATCGTCCCGTTCATCCCTGTCCGATTCCCGCAGGGAAGCGCCGCAATAGTAGCAGAAATTCGCACCCTCTACCGGATTCTTCCGTCCGCAAACTTTACACTCGTCCATTGTCCCCTCTCTCACACTTCATTTCAGCGAAATTCGTGCCCGTATCACTCGATCCCGTTCTGAAGGATGCGGATGATCAGGTTGTACGTTGCATCGCGGAATGCCGGCATCTGCTTCTCGATCTGCGTGCGGATCTTCTCCGCGTTCTTGCCGTCAATTCCGGTGGATGCCATGATGGTGTCCGCCAGCGTCATGATCTGCTGCTGCTCATCACCGAAGCCGTAACCGATCCTCTCACCGACGATGATGCTTCGCAGGATGTTGAAGTTCATGGCCGACTTCGCCATGAGCACGCCGTCCTCTTCCTTTTTGCCGTAGGATTCCTTAAGCAGACGTCCGAGCTCCGGCTTCATCAGCTCCGCAACCTCGCGGATCCCGTCGGAATCCTCGTACGCATAATAGAATAACTCACAAAGCTTCTCATTGACATGGCAAATCTCATACTCCAGCAGGAAGAAATAGATCATCTGCATCATCGGAGCATCTTCGGGAGTCATCAGCTTCGCCGCTTCCTTATAGTTCATGCGGACCAGCTTGCCGATCAGGATCCGAAGGATCTCCGGCTTACCCGTAAAATTGCTGTAGAACTTGCCTGTCGTGCATCCCGCCTCCTCCGAGAGGGACTTCATCGTAACATTGGAATAACCATCGCGAAGGAACACCTCCGCGCAGATTGAGATCAACGAATCCTTTACGGCCTGTTCCTCTTCCGGGGTTCTTGCAATTGCCATAAAAGTTACCTCCTTACATATCTGTTTCGCGCAGTCCACGGGTGACACCGCGTAACGGCATCCCCATAGCATATTGAATTATATCTGTGCCTTCATAGTAACTTTACCGTTATCGAATGTCAATCAGTTTACAGACTTTTAACAGTTTCTCCCCGATTATTTCGCAAACATCCCGTAATTCGTTCCGGAAAATGACGGAATATTTTACGAAACGTCATTTTTCGCTTTTCCATGGCAGCGTGACGCAGTGTCCTATGCACGAAAAATCAGCGCCCGAAGTCAGGCGCTGATCTTAGTAACTCAATATGATATTCGATTACTCCAGGCCGTCCGCCGAGTCATCACCGTTCCAGCAGTAGGTACACAGATTTTCCGCGGGAATGCCGATGGAGGCGAGCATGTCGTCAAGGCGGTGATACCGCAGGGACGTGAACTTCAGCCTCTTGCAGATCGCATCCAGCATCTTCGCGTAGCGCTCCGAATCGGGATCCGCATACTCCGCAAGGATCTCCGGAGCAACATCCTCGGTGCCCTCGATCTCCGCGATGCAGCGGCGGGTGATCAGTTCCATCTCACTCTTCGAGCGCGAAAAATTCAGGTATTTGCAGCCGTACAGAAGCGGCGGGCAAGCCGGGCGGACGTGAACCTCCTTCGCGCCGCTCTCGAACAGGAACTCTGCCGTCTCGCGAAGCTGCGTGCCGCGCACGATCGAGTCGTCGATGATCAAAAGGCTCTTGTCCTTCACAAGCGACGGAACGGCGATCAGCTTCATCTTCGCGATCAGGTCGCGCTTCTCCTGCATCGTCGGCATGAACGAGCGGGGCCAGGTAGGCGTGTATTTGATCAGCGGACGCGTGAACGGAATGCCGGCCGCGTTCGCGTAACCAATGGCATGCGCCGTGCCGGAATCCGGAACGCCGGCGACAACATCGGGCTTGACGTGATCGCGCTTCGCGAGCATCTCACCGCAGTGGTAGCGGGCTTCCTCCACGCTGACGCCCTCGTAGGACGAGGACGGATATCCGTAATAGATCCAGAGGAACGTGCATATCTTCATCTTCTTGCCGGGAGCAACAAGCGTGTGCATGCCGTTCGCGTCGAACACCACGATCTCACCGGGGCCGAGCTCATGCTCCGGCTGGTAGCCGAGGTTGGCGAAGGAGAAACTCTCCAGCGCCGCGCAATAAGCGCCGTCCTTCTTGCCGATTACGATCGGCGTGCGGCCCATGCGGTCTCTTGCCGCATAGATGCCCTTGTCCGTCAGCACAAGCATCGAGAGGGAACCGTCGATAATCTCCTGCGCATAGCGGATGCCCTCGATCAGGTTGGGCTTCTGGTTGATCAGCGCCGCGACAAGCTCCGTGGAGTTGATCTCACCGTTGCTCATGATAAAGAAGTGGGAATTATTCTTGAGGATCGCGTCAACGATCTCATCCTTGTTGTTGATCTTGCCGACTGTCGTGACGGCAAACTTTCCGTGGTGCGAACGCACCAGGATCGGCTGGGGCTCAAAATCGGAGATACATCCGATCCCCATGTGACCGTGCATCTCATGAGCTTCCTTCTCAAACTTGGTCCGGAACGGCGAATTCTCGATCTTGTGGATCGACTTCTCAAAGCCGTCGTCTCCGTACACTGCGAGGCCCGCTCTGCGCGTGCCGAGGTGTGAATGGTAATCCACTCCGAAGAACAGATCGAATATGCAGTCTTCCTTTGTGGCAACACCGAAAAATCCACCCATGGTATCAGTCCTCCCGTGATCCGCCGTGAAATTCAGGATCATTTGCGCGGCGGCGTATGCTCTTTTTTGACGTTCACATTTTACTCTTTCAATATATCCCTTGCAAGGGAAAATGACTGTTTTATACTTATTCGAACTATTAGCTGTACTTATGATTTGTATAATATGCACGAAACCGGCGGAAAAGTGCCGCTGACTTTCTCAATCGCTGTTCTCTTCTTTTTGCCCGATACACTTGTAATTATCGTTTAACTATGATAGTTTGTAGAAAATTTGCCCTTACGGCAGGCAGTTCAGGGAAACACCGATCACATCGGCTTTCCCCGGAAAACCGAAGAACACTTCGGCGTTTGTAAAGGAGGTCACCATGAAAGCTTTCTTAAAACGCAAGAACATTTCCATTTCGTGGAAGAGTTACGGTATCGACGCCATGAGCGCCATGGCACAGGGTCTGTTCGCGTCCCTGCTGATCGGAACGATCGTCAAGACGCTCGGTGAGCAGGCAGGCAATGCGGCCGCCAACATCGGCTGGCTGAAGCAGATCTGCGACTGGCTGGTCGAGATCGGCGCATTTGCCTCGAGTGTCGCTGGGCCGGCGATGGCAATCTCCATCGCGGTCGCCTTGAAGGCACCGGCGTTGGTTGTATTTTCCGCTGCAGCGGTCGGACAGGCCGCCAACAGTAAGGGCGGAGCAGGCGGCCCGCTCGCGGTACTCCTCATCGCCATCATCGCCGTGGAATTCGGCAAGGCGGTTTCCAAGGAGACCAAGATCGATATTCTTGTCACACCGTTCGTCACTGTCGTGATCGGCGGACTCCTGTCCATCTGGACAGCGCCGTACATCGGCAAGGCAGCTTCCAAGGTCGGCGACCTCACCATGTGGGCAACCGAGCAGCAGCCGCTCATCATGGGCATCATTGTTTCTGTGGTCATCGGAATGGCACTCACGCTCCCGATTTCCAGCGCCGCGATCTGCGCCGCGCTCGGACTTGTGGGACTCGCAGGCGGCGCTGCCGTGGCAGGCTGCTGCGCGCAGATGGTCGGATTTGCCGTTCTCAGTTATAAGGAAAATAAGATCGGCGGACTCGTATCCCAGGGCATCGGCACCAGCATGCTGCAGATGGGCAACATCGCGAAGAAACCGATCATATGGCTGCCTCCGATCATCGCATCGGCATTCACCGGCCCCGTCGCTACCTGCATCTTCAAGCTGCGGATGGACGGCCCCGCAATCTCGTCCGGCATGGGCACCTGCGGTTTCGTCGGCCAGATCGGCGTGATCACCGGCTGGGGCGGCAACGCAGGCTGGTTTGACTGGCTCGGACTGATCCTGATCAGCTTTGTATTGCCCGCAATTCTGTGCTTCGTTCTCGGAAAGATTTTCCGCAAGGCAGGGATCATCAAGGACGGCGACCTGAAGCTGGAGAACTGATCTCTCATTCGCCGGAACGGCGGACGGATTTCCCGTCTTGTATCTGACAGGAAAGTTTTGTATAATAGACACAGCGGACCGAGGTGTGACCGGATTTCCGGCCACACCTCGTACTTTATAAAGGGGAGGAATCGTTCCATGAAGTTTCTCAGACGTTTTCACTACAACGCGCCGGTCACGCTGACGTTTGCGCTGATCTGCCTCGCGGCACTCGGCCTCGGCAAGCTCACGAACGGGCGCAGCACATACTATCTGTTTGAGACCTATCGCGCGCCGCTCACGGATCCGTTAATGTATATCCGTCTCTTCGGCCACGCCATCGGTCACGCGAACTGGGAGCACTATCTCGGCAACATGCTCTACATCCTCATGCTCGGACCGATCCTTGAGGAGAAATACGGCAGCAAGCTCATCCTCGAGATGATGGTGCTGACCGCCGTGGTCACCGGCATCATTTTCAACATCGCATTCCCGAACAGCGCACTGCTCGGTGCGAGCGGCATCGTGTTCATGTTCATCATTCTCGCGTCGATCACAAACTCGGAGAAGGGGCGCATCCCGATCACCTTCATCCTGATCTGCATCCTCTACCTCGGCAACGAGTTTATGAACGCGTTCCGCAACGACAATATCTCGCAGCTCGCCCACATCGTAGGCGGCGCCTGCGGCGGCTTCTTCGGGCTGTTTATCGCCCACACCGGCGGTGTCAAGACGGAGGAGAAAAACTTCGGCACGCCGCCGGAGTATTAAGCGGATCCGCAAGTAACCACGAATACCATAATATCCCATTGCAGTTAGGCCCGTCGGCTCCCCTGAGTCGGCGGGCTTTCATTCATTTGTGATCATTTTCGTTTCATTGCGATCATCTCCGATCGTTCCCGGGTTTCCAATCATCTCCGTTCAATTCTCCCTATCTCCGATCTCTTCTGATCGTTCACGATAATTTGCAATTATTTGCTGTTATATGCAATCGTTTCCGTCATTATCGGACTTTTTGACAATTCTGGCCTATTGGGCTGGTTTTGAAAAGCCTTTGATACATGATATAATGTAAGCAAGTTTAAAGAAACGCTGATCCTTACATTCAATTTTGGATTTCGTCGGGAAGCGACGTGCATACTTAACAGTTCTTAACATGTATTCAAAATATTTATAAGGAGGATTTCGCGAACATGAAGGAAAACGGCAGATCCAATCTTACCCCGTTTTATCTGCTTTTCGGGTCAATCATTGCCGTCATCGTTTTGCCGAAGGTTTTGATGACCCTGATGATGCTCGGAACCGGCAGGGCGTTATCCACAGGACAGCGCGGTTTCTGCTGGTACTGCGGCTATGTTGTCGGAGCCGTGCTGTTTTATCCGGCACACTCGGTCAGCAGAAAGCCGCTGAAAGCAGTGACGGGTATTCTTTTCGGGCTTACCCTGCTGGCGCTAAGGCAGGTCTCTTTTGTGGTGCACAACTTCGGACCGTTGAAAAAGCCGGACGTAGGAACGCTTAGCAAGTCAGCTCTGGCTGTGGACATTGTCCTTCTTGTACTGGAGGCGCTTGTTTTTGCATATCTTCTGTTTGTCTGGGTTCTGACGATCCGGGACGGTGAAGACCGCATCGGAATCGGCAGACGGTTTTTGCTTGCGTTCAAGGGAATCAAGGAAAATCTTCTGTGTGCCGTCCTGTACGGCGCGCTGAACTTCGGATGCGGCTTTCTTACGGATAAGTTTATTACCGGGCTTGGAAAGAGTCGGACGGTCATGGCATTTTTCGTAAAATTAACCCTTCTGGCGTTGATCGTTTTCGCAGCGTTGGCCCCGGTAATCTACCTGATGCGAAAGAAAGCGGATGCACTGCTTACCGGATGTAACGTCTCGAAGAAGACATCGGATACGTCGGCGGACAACGCCGCCGAACAATCCGGCGCAACAACGAAGGCCTCTCTCCCGATCCCGGAGCTGATCGTGATCGGCGTGGCGCTTCTTATCGTGATCATCATGAGTGTCATCCCGCTTTTTTCCAAGCCGGACCGAAGCGAGGCCGTATTGGACAGCCTCAATGTAGGCATGACAGAAAGCTTTGCGTATGCAACAAAAAGGGATTGGCTGATGGCAATGAAGTCGGTGGATAAAGCGAGAGCTCTTCCGAGCGCCTGGAAAGCATATCTTGACGGCGATTCCAAGGCGGCCGGAGAAGCCTACGAGCTTGACCGAACGCTCCCCATGGTGGAGCTTCTGTACTATTACACCTGGGCGGAAAATGGCGCCCCGGCGAAGGAAGAGGATGATGAGGCGGAGAACAAAGATACCGTCAAGCAGAACCCGCCGGATATTCTCTCCTCTCTCGCCGCGCACGAAGGGGAGGAAATCTGGTACTTTGGTTTTCTTGATGTTCTTTCCGAAGAGGATTCCCTGACCAAAGCTGAACAACAGGAAAAGAGACGGATCATCATGCAGCTCGCGGCGGGCAACATTTTCAACTGCGGTGCAGTCCTTCCCTCGGACCTGACCGACGATGAGAGGGATGCGATTTCCAAAGGCATCGACGATTTCGAGGATCCGGCGGAACGCTATTCCGATTATATCGCCGTATGGGAAATTTTGGAACTATACGTTGAACGGGACGGCGTGGACGCGGAGGTGGCAGACCGCGTGGCGGAACTTGCCGTGCAATATCCGGGAAGCGAACCGGTCCGATCGCTTTTGTTTATGGTTTTGTCGGAATGCGTGACGGGTCATGAGAACATGAGCGGTTTGTTCGATTGGACTTTTCCCAGAAATATTCTGAATGGACTGTTTGACGCCGTGGAGGAAGACAAGGAGTCCTTCGCTCTCAATGAACTGACGATCCGGGCTGCGCGGCAGTTCATCGTATCCTACCGCAATAATCATACCTGGGCCGAGGAAGTGCAGAATACCGCCCGCGAGAAGACCTATCCGATCATCCTGAATTTCGACAGGCTCTTTGAATACGAACTGAGCAGGGACAACAGCCTCTCTGCCGAGGAAAAGAACAGCGCAAGGATCGTTCATTTCCTCGATATGGCGGAGGTCATGATGGATATGGAGATGTCGCGTCAGCTTCAGGAATATCTGGAAGCCGTAATGCAGGTTGCTCCCGACGATCGGATTGAAAGTATCCTCGGAGCCGCCGCCCTTGCAAACGGCGATTATGATACGGCGCTTCCGATCATGGAAAAGGATTATGCCTCTGACAAGGATAACCTCGAGCTGACGATCGAGCTTGCCATTCTGTATTACCGGTCCGGGGATGTCACGAAATCCCTGGAGAAAGCCGTGAGCTTCACCGAGGGCATGCTGGCCTCGGGCGTTTTAGAGAACAAACCGCAGCTCGGAACGGACTTCACCGCATTGATCGCGACCTACATCACCGGCGACAAATCGGTTGCCGACAGGTCGGGCGGCAAGCATTGCCCGTACAAGGATTTTACGGACGAACAGAAAGCCATCGTCGCCAAATCCTCTCTGTTAGAGAAGATGCTTGACTGCGAATACCGCTACCAGTACGAAATCAACGATTATATGCGCTGGGACAAAGCGGATGAGTACCGCAAACTTGAGGAAGACGCCTTTGCATTTACGAAGGACTATCCTCTCCTCTCCACCGGCTACTACCTGGCCGGAAGAGTCTACGGCCACTACACTCAGGAATTCTGGACGGACAAGGACGCTCAGGCGGAATTGATCGATACCGGCAAGGCGATCGAATTATACGAAAAATGCCTGAGTTTTGAAGATAACCAGCCCGCCGTTTGGTATTCCCTCGCGCTGACGTTGTCGGAACTGAAACAATACAAGGAAGCACTTGTCGCCTGCAATAAAGCGATCGATCACATGTATTACGAGTCCTGGTACGGCAGATACGGTGATGAGTATCACGGCTGGGGAATTCGTGAACATGCAGAGAATCTCGCAGGTTTCCTGAAACGCCAATTGGCGGAGAACCAATAACGAAAGGAGGGGGTAAAATGATTTTCACAGCAATTGTAATGCTCGTCCTTGCACTTATGGGAATGATCCTGTTTGATACGAAAATCCTGTTCGGGATCCTTATGATCCTGTGTGCCGGAGGCCTTCTTGCCAACGAACTGGTGCTTCAGAAGAAGATCACCAAAAAACCGATCCGGGTCCTGATCATCGGCGGACTCGTGGCGGTCTTCGGAATCTGCGCCATCCTTCCGGGATCGAGAATGACCGCTCGCTCTGCGGATGATAATACTCCTTCCACCATCGAAGGTGATACATTTTCCGAGGAAGACGAAGCCCATCTCAAGGCATCAAGGGAATTTTACGACAAGAAAGACTATTACATGGCGGAAATGGAACTGATAAACCTGTCGGAAAATGCGAAGAAGACCGAAACCTATTACATCCTCAGCTCGGATATCCGGATGGGAAACGAGAACTTCAATATCACCAATGACTGGCGTTATCTGAACTTCCTTTTGGATGCTGTCCGGGATTGTCCCAACAGCCTGATCCTGAACTACCGGGCGGGAATCACCGCATACGCGATGAACCGTTTCATCACAGCGGAAAATTATCTGGTGAGAGCCTTCGAGCTTGCTCCGGCGGACGATCCCTACACGCCTTACGCATTGGCTGCCGTCTACAAGGAACTGGACGAGGATGAGTACGCGTACGCTTTGATGAGTATAGCCGAGAAAAACGGAATGCTTGCGACCGGCGAATGCGACGGAGAAAAACTCGTAGACTGGTACAAAGAATTTAAGAAACAGTACGGAGAAACGGGGGTGACAAAATGAAGAACACAAAAACAACTCATGTCCTCTCAAAAATAACGTCGGGAATTCTTGTATTCGCGCTGTTACTGACCTCGTGTACGACCATGGTGCTTGCGGACTCCTATATGAGTGCCGGCAGAGCCCTCAATGTGTACAATACACCGGGACAGAACCCGCCTCCGGCTTCGACCAACAGCGACTGGTCTCCGAAATTCGGCGATTTCTATGACGCTTATGTGCAGATCAGGAACCTGATCACCGGCAACAAACAGGAATCCGGAAACCCTGCTCCCGTAGGTGTCGCCCCCACTGCCAACAATTTACTGGAAGGCAAAACCGGCAGAGTCGGTTCCGGCGTCAACCGATTGACCGGAACCGTCGAGAACTTTGATCGACTCGTGGACGGTAAGTCGCGGTTTGAATCCGAGACCGCCGATCTTCTGATCGACAGAGCCCCCGCCGCGGTTAATTTTTCGTCGAGCATCACCGGTGAGAACACTTCCGGCATAGTCGGCGGTTATGTGCAGGATCTGACCGACCGGGTCGACCCCAACGCCGTCAACAACTATACGCGAAACGCCAAATGGACCAAAACCACCGACAGCTGGCTCCGATCCCAGGGTTCGTTCGGAATCACGGATGAAACCACAGAGTACAAGGAAGGCGTCGAGATCTATAACAAATACGGCAAAGACGCATACCAGAAATATATCAACGACCAGATTAAAAACGATCCGGATTATCTCAATGCGAAGAAGAAAGCAGAAGAGGCAAGAAAGAATCGCACCTGGTTGGATGATCTCACGGATTACTACCGCCGCACCTACGGTTCCAACACAAAAGGCCTGGAGGGCGGTCCCAACGAGAAGCCGAATATTTATCTCTATCCCGAAAGTACAACAACGGTAAATGTGGCAATCGCGGATCCCGATCAGATTACGGTCTCGATTCCGGAGTACCCCGCAGACGGCTGGACTGTCACTGCGGATCCGAATGGAACATTGACGGACGCTGACGGAAACGAATACGGCTATCTCTTCTACGAATCGGCGATACACGGGTATTCGTTCCAGTATGAAACCGCCTTCTATCTTCCATCCGAGGATCGCGCGGAAACATTTGAAAGGATTCTGTCTCTCTACGGCCTGAACGAAACGGAGATTGAGGACTTCAAGGAATACTGGTGCGACAGACTTCCCGCCGGCAAGAATTATTATATGTATCCTCAGGTCGATGAGGCGTGCGATCTGGTAACTCCTTTGATCATCTCGCCGACTCCGGATTCTGTCTTCCGTCTGTGGTTCGTTTACAAGGAGACGGACGGACCGGACCCGACCATCAAAGAGCCGGCGGCGGAAAGCTTTATCCGCGACGGATTTACCGTTGTGGAATGGGGCGGAACCGTTCGGTAAACAGAATCGGAAAATGGTCGGAATGTCACGATAATTCCGCACTAAAAAGGACAAGGGGCGTCAAAACCTCTTGTCCTTTTGCTTGTCCTACGATTTGCTTTTTATTTTGTTGTTTCTTACTTTGCAAGCCGTGCCATCAGCTCCGCGCGAAGCTCCTCGTAGCCGGGCTTGCCGAGAAGGGCGAACATGTTCTTCTTGTAGCTCTCCACGCCGGGCTGATTGAACGGGTTGACCGCCAGCATGTAGCCGCTCACGCCGCAGGCGAACTCGAAGAAGTAGAACAGCTGGCCGAGGAAGAACTCGTTCTGCTCAGGAATGTTGATCACAAGGTTCGGCACACCGCCGTCCACATGCGCAAGCTGCGTCCCCTTCATCGCGCTCTTATTCACGAAGTCAACCGTCTTGCCGGCGAGATAGTTCATGCCGTCAAGGTCTACCGGCTCCGCCTCGAGAACGATCTCCTCGCGGCTCTTCTCAACCGCAAGCACGGTCTCGTACATGATGCGCGCGCCGTCCTGGATGAACTGGCCCATGGAGTGCAGATCGGTGGTGAGATCGACACTTGCCGGGAAAATACCCTTCTGGTCCTTGCCCTCGCTCTCGCCGTAGAGCTGCTTCCACCACTCGCTCACATAGTGCAGTGACGGCTCATAGTTTGCGAGCACCTCAACACTCTTGCCCTTGCGGTAGAGGATGTTGCGCACTGCCGCGTAGCGGAGAGCATCATTTTCCGAAAAATCCTTGTTGATGCACAGCTCGCGCATGCTTGCCGCACCTGCCATCAGCGCATCGAGGTCAGCGCCGCTCACAGCGATCGGCAGAAGGCCTACCGCCGTCAGAACGGAGAAACGGCCGCCGACATCATCCGGCACCACGAAGCTCTCGTAACCCTCCTCGGTTGCTACCTGCTTGAGGGCTCCTCTCGCCTTGTCGGTGGTCGCGTAGATACGCTTATTGGCCTCCTCGTGGCCGTACTTCTTCACGAGCAGCTGCTTGAACACGCGGAACGCGATCGCAGGCTCCGTGGTCGTACCGGACTTGCTGATGATGTTGACCGAAAAATCACGGTCACCGATCACATCGATCAGGTGCTTGAGGTACGTTGAGCTGATGCTGTTGCCCGCGTAGTAGATCTCAGGTGTCTTGCGCACCGACTTCGGCGCGTTGTTGTAGAAGCTGTGGCGCAGGAACTCGATCGCCGCGCGCGCTCCGAGGTACGAACCGCCGATACCGATCACGACGAGCACCTCCGAATCCGACTGGATCTTCGCTGCCGCCTTCTTGATGCGCGCGAACTCGTCCTTGTCATATGCAACGGGAAGATCGATCCAGCCGAGGAAATCATTGCCCGCGCCCTGTCTTCCGAGAAGCTCCGCGCGCGCTGCCTCCGCCTGTCCCTTGACCAGGTCAAGCTCCTGCCCGCTCATAAACCGCGACGCAAGTGTCGCGTCAAATGTAACATTTTCCATGGTATATACCTTTAGCCTTTCCCGGACACCCGCTGAGACGAAGCTGCGCCGCACGCGCGTCGCGTCATGCGCTTCTGTGCGCGGTATCCGCTGTATCGTCAGAATTATAGCAAACCGCCCACATCAATGCAAGCACAAACTCGATCGAAATATGCTCCGAACCTTTTGGAAAATAACGCGTCAAAATATTGTCTTTTCATATGTCGTCTCGTGTGCTACAATGGCTGTGTTTGAGCGGGCTGTACAAGGCATCGCCCGCGATACGGAAGAAGGGGGAAAAGAACACCCATGGCTACAGACAACAAGGACCCGCGCACCGGACGTCCCTCCTCCCAGAGAGGAAGCAGACCGGCAGGCGGTACAACGCGCAGCGGAGCATCCGGCGGGACATCCCGCAGCGGAGCATCCCGAAGCACGGGCGCACAGCGCTCCGGAGGAGCTTCCGGAACGACGAGAAGCGGCTCTGCAGGCTCGTCCGCGCATCGCAAAAAGAAAAAGAAATCAGCATTCAAACGGTTTATCGACAGGAATTTTACGCTTTGCATGGTCGTGCTGCTGGCAGTCCTTGCGCTTCTCATCTTCCTGATCGTTCACGGCATGAAGGGCGACAGCGGTGAAACGCCGGGCAAGACCGTGACACCCACATCGGCACCGACCGAAGGTGTCAGGGAGGCAACCGCAACGCCGACCGTCGCAGCTCCTACCGCTACGCCGGAGCCGTCGGATTCCCCGACACCGACACCGGAACCGACGCCGTATGTGTACGGCCTGTGCTCCAGCGTCACCCTCGATCAGGATTCCGAGCCGGTGGACGGCGATGACTGGGAGATTGACTACCTGATGCTCGTCAACTGGTCGCACCGCCTCAAATACAAGGGCAATCCGGAAAATCTCGTCCGCATCGACGAGGTGCTGACCGCGGATTTCTACACGATCCAGAACCCGAACACCGTCAACAAGAGCGATCTGAACTTCATCATCGAGAAGGAGGAGGACAACTACGGGCGCGGCAACCGCGTGGCGCTCGAGCACCTCGACGAGATGTGCCATGATTACCATGAGGCGACCTCCTTCGGCGTTAAGATCTCCCAGACCGGCGCATACCGCAACTACGCAACGCAGGATCGCTTCTGGCAGAACCGCGACAAGAGCATCAACCCGCCGCGGACCGTTCCGGGCAACGCCAGCGAGCACCGCACCGGTCTCGGATTCGACATCTGGACCCTCGACGGCGGCGGAAACGACACCACCTGGTTCCGCGAGAACTGCTACAAATACGGTTTCATTTTGCGCTACCCGTCGGACAAAAAGAAGATCACCGGCGTCACCTACGAGCAGTGGCACTTCCGCTACGTAGGACTTGAGGCCGCCAAGGAGATCTTCGACCTCGGCTACTGCCTTGAGGAGTACATCGCCTACAAAAACGGCGAGGATCTCGCAAGCCTGCCGACGTATTGATCAAGAGCTGACGCATTAAGAATGCCCCCGCACCGCGATGGTGCAGGGGCATTTTTCAGTTATCGTTATATATCGGTCATATCATCCCGTGAAGCCGTCACTGCGTCAGAACGGTTATATCGCATCGCAACCCCGTCACCTGGTCATCCGCAGATGATACATCAGGATGGCCGCTGCCACGGCCGCGTTGAGCGACTCCGCCTGCCCGTCCATCGGGATGCGGATGCGCACGTCTGAGAGCGCCGTAACGCCGTCAGAGAGGCCGTTGGCCTCGTTGCCGATCAATATGCCTGCCTTGTCCCCGTAGGCCGCCTCCGTGTACGGAACCGAGCCCTGCAGGTGCGCCGCATACAGCTTCACGCCGCGCTTCGTAAGCTCCGTGAGCGTCTTCGGAAAATCCTCCGCATAGCAGAACGGAACCCGCAGTATCGCTCCCATCGTCGAGCGCACGACCTTCGGGTTGAACGCGTCCACCGAGTCCGGCGAGAGAATGATGCCGTCCATGCCTGCCGCCTCCGCGGTCCGCATGATGGTCCCGAGGTTGCCCGGGTCACGCAGGCTCTCCAGCAGAAGAAGCCTTGCCTTATCTCCGGCGATCATATCCTCGACACTGTACTGCGGCATGCGCACGATCGCGAGCACTCCCTGGGGCGTCACCGTCTCCGCAACGGCGCAAAATGCCGCGTCCGAGACGATCTCCCAGTCACACGAGAGCATCATTTTCCGTTCTGCGTCCGCAAGCTCCGCAGCGCCGCTCTCCGACCAGTACGCTTTAACCAGATATTCCGGTCTCTGCGTCAGGATCTCGAAGAACATTTTCCGACCCTCGCAGACGAACACCCGGTCCGCCTCGCGGGCGCTGCGCTTCTTCAGAAGTGTCAGCAGATATTTCAACTGCGGATTGGTTTTTGAAGTGATCATCCTGTGTACCTCCCGTCCATCCGGTCAGCCTTCACATCTCTTCCTGGCTCGCCAGCTTTGCCGCCTGATCAGCCGCCGTCAGCGCGTCGATGATCTCCTGCAGATCCCCGTTCATGACCTTGTCGAGCTTGTACAGCGTCAGTCCGATGCGGTGATCGGTCACACGGCTCTGCGGAAAATTATACGTTCTGATCTTCTCGGAGCGGTCGCCCGTTCCGATCTGGCTGCGGCGCTCCGAGGCAACCGCGTCATGGGCTTTCTGCAGCTCCAGATCGTACAGCTTCGCGCGCAGCAGGGCAAATGCCTTGGCGCGGTTCTGCAGCTGCGATTTTTCGGTCTGAGAGTAGATCACGATGCCTGTCGGATAGTGCGTCAGGCGCACCGCCGAGTCCGTCGTGTTGACGCACTGGCCGCCGTTGCCGGACGCGCGCATGACATCGATGCGGATGTCCTTCTCGTCGATCACGACATCCACTTCCTCCGCCTCGGGCATCACTGCCACGGACGCCGTCGAGGTGTGGATGCGGCCGCCGGATTCCGTCTCCGGCACGCGCTGCACGCGGTGCACACCGCTCTCGTATTTGAGCACGGAGTAGGCACCCTGCCCCTTGACCATAAACTCAACTTCCTTCATCCCGCCGATGCCGGTCTCGTCAAAGTTGACCAGCTCGATCTTCCAGCGGCGCGACTCGATGTAATGCACATACATGCGGTACAGCTCCGCGGCAAAAAGAGCCGCCTCCTCGCCACCTGCGCCCGCGCGGATTTCCACGACGACGTTCTTGTCATCGTTTGGATCCTTGGGGATCAGCAGGATTTTCAGCCTCTTCTCATTG
The DNA here is from genome assembly GCA_902795625.1 of uncultured Lachnospiraceae bacterium. Classification (GTDB taxonomy): domain Bacteria; phylum Bacillota; class Clostridia; order Lachnospirales; family Lachnospiraceae; genus ISDg. The sequence goes on from CADBLW010000232.1 coordinate 15,835, forward strand.
TCCTCGATCTGCGCCTTCGCGTCGGAGATCTCCTCCTTCAGCAGCTCGCGCATCTCCTCGTCGGTCTCCTTCTCGAGCATCTCAAGGCTCTCCTCGACCGTCTGTTTTGCTTTCTTATACGCCAGATATGTCGTCACAAGCGGCTCGCAGTCACTCTGTTCCTTCATCAGCTTGCGGAACCGGTTCGTGTCCGAGGTCACGTCGGGGCTGGCAAGCTCCAGCTGCAGCTCCTCGTACCGCTTGCAGACATCCTCCAATTTGTCAAACATAGTATCCCTAACCTTTCTGCGGGCGTTTCCGCGCCCGTCTTACCGATTGTCTTCGTTGCAGTGTCGTATTCCGGGCATCGCCGGGAACTTCTATCCTCCACTTTACCCTCACATCAGCCGCAGGAACCTGTCCGCGGCGTCTGCTGCGCACTACAAATGTCCGATGACAACCCGGTCAAGGCCGGCATAATCCTTTCTCACGCGCACCGCGGAAAATCCCGCTTTCTCAAACAGGGCAGGCACGCTGACGCCCTGGTCAAATCCGATTTCCACGATCAGTATACCTCCTTCTTCCCCGTCTGCCGCGGGACGCAGGTGCTTCGCACCCTCCGTCACCAGCGTGCGGTAATAGTCAAGCCCGTCCTCGCCGCCGTACAGCGCGAGACGCGGCTCATGATCCTTCACTTCGGGCTCCAGCCCTTCGATCTGCTCCGGCGGAATATACGGCGGGTTGGAGACGATCACGTCAAATTCCCCGTCGATCCCGGCGAACATGTCACTCTTCACCCAGGCGACCTCCGCACCGAGCCTTGCGGCATTGTCCTCAGCCACCGCCAGCGCGGCCTCCGAGATGTCCGCGCCCGTCACGGACGCAGGCTTCCCGAGCCTTGCGATGCTGATGGCGATGCACCCCGAGCCGGTGCACATATCAAGCACTCTGCGGCCCTCACAGCACGCCAGAGCCACCTCCACGAGGTGTTCTGTGTCCTGCCGCGGGATGAGCACGTCAGGCGTGACGCGGAACGGTAAGCCCATAAACTCCTGCTCGCCCGTCAAATGCTGCAGCGGAACGCGCGCAAGCCGCTTCTCCGCGAGCGCACAATAGCGCTCCCACTCCTCTTCGGGCATGGTCTCTTCGCGGCGCATCAGCCAGTCCGCCGGCGTCATGCCGCAGACGAACCACAGCAGCTGCTGTGCCTGAAGCGCAGCCTCCGGAACCCCCGCTGCCTGCAGGGACTCGCCCCACCGGCGCGCAGCCTCGCGATACGTGAGATTGTCCGGGTTCACAACATTCATTCGGTCTTCTCCGCCTTCTTCGCCAAATCCGGCGCAAAGCCCGTCACAGTGGGCGTATAGCTGCCGTCCTCTTCGATCAGATACTCACCCGGCGTTGTGGGTGTCGCGCACTCCTCCGCCGCCGTTCCCGCAAGGAACCTCTTCCAGTCAAATACCGCTTCCACCGAAGCGATCGCCACCGCGAGCATCGTATCGTCCGGCTCCTTCGTCGTGAGCGCCTGCATCCACATGCCCGGACGGCTCAGCGCGTTGACAACGCAGTTGTTCGAGCGTCCCGCCAGCTTCAGGAATTCGTAGCTGATGCCTGCCACAAGCGGCAGCAGCAAGATACGCACGACGAAGCGCACGACAAACTTGAGGATCCGCGACGTTCCCGTGTACAGAGGGAACATGTTGACTATGGAAAATACAAGGATACTGATAACCATGACGAAGATCATGAAGCTCGTGCCACAGCGCTTGTGCTCCTTCGAGGACGCACGCGCGTTGTCCACCGTGAGTTCCAGACCGTGCTCGATACAGTTGATCGTCTTATGCTCCGCGCCGTGGTAGCGGAACACGCGCTTGATCTCCTTCATCTGTGAGATCAGAGCGATATATCCGACAAATATGGCAATCCGGAGAACGCCCTCCGTCACGCTGGAAAACAGCGCCGAGTCGATGCCCGTCAGGCGCTCGAGTAAGGACGTGATCGCGAACGGAAGCATGATGAACAGAGCAACCGTCAATACAAGCGACAAAGCCACCGTCGCGCCGATCATCGCACCGGACATGGGCTTGGTCTCAGCCGCGGGCTCCGCCTCCGAGCCGGTCACAGCCTCTGCGGCAGCGGCTTCCTCCGCGCCGGGCGCGGCATTTTCCACAAAATCCTCCGCAGCCTCCGACGCACCCTTCTCCGCCTTCTTCTTTGCGTCCTTCTCCGGAACCTCCTCATCCATGAAGTTCGCCGAGTACATCAGCGTTCCCATGCCGACGATCAGGGATTCCACAAGGTTGACGGCACCGCGGATAAACGGCCACCCGAGCCACGGATGCTTCTCAATGATACTGTGATACTCCTTAACCAGAATTACCTTCTGTCCGTCAGACTTGCGCACGGCAACCGCGTATTTGCTGCGGTTGCGCATCATCACGCCCTCCATGACGGCCTGTCCGCCGATTCCCGACGGCTTCAATTCCCCTGCCATATTCACACCTCATCTCATTAATATGATCGGTGAGCGCCTGCCTCTGCCTTTGACGGTGTCCCGTAAAGAAACGCGAACGTGTCTCTTTATAGAACAAAAGCCTTGACAAAAATTGATTTGTCAAGGCATAGTCATGTCGCTCTCAGAGCTACAGTTTCTTAGAAACCGTACTTCTTGTTGAACTTCTCAATAGCGCCGCGCGCCTGAGCAGCCTTCTTCTGGCCGGTATAGAAGGTGTGGCACTTGGAGCAGATTTCTACGTGGATCTCCGATTTCGTGGAACCGGTCACAAACTCATTGCCACAGTTGCATGTTACCTTTGCCTGATAGTATTTCGGCTGAATTCCTTCCTTCATGTCATTCACCTCGCAATTCTATTCGTTCTTCCCGGGCAGATCCCGGATATCTTATGAAGCGCTGAATCAATCAGCGTTTCGTAACACTCATTTGAACAGCTTTTGTATTATAACACAGCACTTTTCAAAATGCAACATCATTTTTCGAGGGTTTCAAGGCGTTTTTTCGTGTATTTTTACGGTGTTCCGCGCAGGTTCCCACGTATGCTCACAAACATGTTCTCAGGATGCTCTTACGATGTGTCTCACCGCATAATAAACTGCATGAACTCCTGGTTGTTCTTCGTGCGGACGAGCAGGTTGATGATCTTCTCGATGGACTCCTCCGCCGACTTGCCGTTGAAGGCCTTGCGCATGATGTTGTTAGCCCGCTGCTCCTGCTCGGTCAGCAGCAGATCCTCACGCCGCGTGCTCGACTTCGGAAGGTCGATGGCGGGGAAAATGCGCCGCTCCGAGAGGTCGCGGTTCAGCACCAGCTCCATGTTGCCCGTGCCCTTGAACTCCTCGAAAATGACGTCGTCCATGCGGCTGCCGGTTTCCACCAGTGCCGTCGCCAGGATCGTCAGGCTGCCGCCCTCCTTCATGCAGCGGGCAGCGCCGAAGAACTTCTTAGGCATGTACAGTGCGTTCGGGTCGAGACCGCCGGAGAGCGTACGCCCGCTGGAAACGCAGGTGAGGTTGTACGCCCGCGCAAGACGCGTGATACTATCGAGCAGGATGACCACGTCCTCGCCGTACTCGACCAGTCTCTTGGCACGCTCCATCGTCATCTCCGACACGCGGCGATGCTGGTTCGGCTCCTCGTCGAAGGTCGAGTAGATGACCTCCGCATTGTAATCCTTCACAAAATCCTTGAAGTCCGTGACTTCCTCAGGGCGCTCATCGATGAGCAAAATGATGAGATGCACCGATTTGTGGTTCACAAGGATCGATTTTGCGATCTGCTTCAAAAGCGTCGTCTTGCCCGCCTTCGGCTGCGATACGATCATGCCTCGCTGGCCCTTGCCGATAGGTGAGAACAGATCCACGATCCTCGTCGAGACGCCGCAGCCCGGGTACTCGAGTCTCAGGCGCTCGTGCGGGAACACCGGTGTCAGGCGGTCGAACCTTCGACGGCGCATCGCATACTCCGGCTCCTTGTCGTTGATCTTCGTGATGTGGTGAAGCGGTACAAACTTTTCCCCGGAGCCCGGCGTAACACGCTTCAGCGTGCCCTCCACAACGTCACCGGTAGTCAGGTTGTACCTGCGGATCATGGAAGGATTGATATACACATCGTGCTCGCTTGGAAGGTAGTTATCGTTGCGCAGGAACCCGTAGTTGTCCGAGCAGATCTCAAAGATACCGCGGCGGATGATGCCGGAATCCGTGGGATCTCCCTGCCGTACGGCACGGTCCTCACCGCTCTCGCTCCCGGCCGCCGGACGGGTTTCCCCGCCGTTTCTAACCGGTCTCCGCTCTTCATTGTTGTTGCGGACCTGTCTGCTTTCTTCACCGTTACTGCGGCTCTGTCTGTTCTCCTCGTCGCCTCTTCCGTCGTTTGGACGGTTCTCCGGTCTCCCGACAGTGCGCGTCGTCCGCCTTACAACGACGCCGGTCCTTCCGGACTGCGCCTGCTGCGCACCCGTTTCCTGTGCCGTCTGCTGCGGCTGTCTGCGCGCTTCTGCCGCATCGACGGAAGCCGCCGGGGAAGAA
>CADBLW010000233.1 GCA_902795625.1 uncultured Lachnospiraceae bacterium
AGCTTCCACGTCCGTGACACTCTTCGTGCTCTCATTCAGGTCGATGTTGGCGATCAGATACGCAATGGACTTGATATCGTCGTCGGAACCGCTTACATTCAGCGAATCCGCACTCTGTTTAACGCAGCGCGCGTAATAGTGGTCCGGCACGCCGCTGATCTTCACCAGAATGTTGAGCCGGTTTTCCGACGTCTCAACAATCTTTCCGGTGTACATCGTCAGCGACTGCTTTGTGATCTCGACATTGTCCTTCAGCTTGTCACTCTTCATAATGACATGCACGGGAACGGCATTCACACTGCTCATCTCGCTGAAATCGACATAGGCAGAAAAATCATTGGCCATGAGGTTTTGTATCTCGGAACGCTTTCCGGAGATGCGGATCGTCACGGTGTTGGGCGAGGCCGACACATAGGTCTTGTTCTCGACATTCACCAGATCTTCATTTCTCTTTTCGATCGGGATGTCGGAAATCGTGCGCGTCACCTGCGGATCCGAGACATTGATGATGGAGAGCCATACGATCAGCGCAATAACGATCGAGACAAGCTTCATCCCGATGTTTTGCGTGAACATGGACTTAAGCCTGTCTTTCATGATTATTCCATTCCTTTCCGAACAACCTGCGGGTGCCCGTCGACTTGTTCTGGCTTGCGTTCAGCTTGCTGCGAAGCAGATTCTCGTCGACATCGCGGATCAACTGTCCGCGCTGCGCCAGCGCAACCTTTCCGGTCTCCTCGGACACGATGATCGTCAGACAGTCGGACACCTCGCTCACGCCGACGCCTGCGCGGTGGCGCGTTCCGAGTTCCTTCGAGAGACGCATATTTTCCGAAACCGGAAGGATGCATGTTGCCGCAACGGCACGGTTTCCGCGTACGATCACGGCACCGTCGTGCAGCGGTGTATTGTGTTCAAAGATATTGATCAGCAGTGCGCTTGTCACGATCGAATCAAGCGCAATACCGGTGTGTACATACTCATCGAGGGATACTTTCTCTTCGATCACGATCAGGGCGCCGGTCTTCACACTCGCCATCGAGTTCACGGCCGCGATGATCTCCTCTCTCGTGTCATCCGAGAAACGCTCCACCGTGCTCTTGTTGGTTCCGAAGAAACCGACAAAGCGGTTCTGACCGAGCTGTTCCAGCGCCTTTCTGAGCTCGGGCTGGAAAATGATAAAGATCGCGATAATACCCACGCTGATGGCGTTACGGAAAATCCACAAGATCGCGGTAAACTCAAAGATCGTAGCCGCGATCCAGATGATCAGAAGCATCACAAGACCCTTTACCAGATACCATGCGCGGGTTCTCTTGATCCAGTTGATCAGATGGTAAATGAGGAACGCGATCAGCAGGATCTCAACGATGTCCGTCACAGCGAACTTCGGAAGTGAGATCCAGTCAAACGACTGCTTCAGATTGTCTATGAAAGCTCTCATCTGCGTTCCTCCTTTCTTACAGATTTCAGATATTTCCGGTTATTACAGGTAATCCTCGTCCTCGTCATCGTCATCGGACGCGGCGGTCGATGTCTTCTCCGCGGGCTTGTCCGTCTGTCCCGCAGGCTTCTTCTCCGGAAAATAACCGCGGATCACACGTTCATCCTCATCGTCGTCATCATCGTCATCGTCGAAGTCGTCATCGGCATCAACGGCCTTGCTCGCAGTATAGGACTTGCCTGCGACACTGCTGCCGGCAATCTCATCGGAATCCGCCTCGTCATCGAGATCATCATCGAGGTCGTCAAAATCATCGTCATCGAGGTCATCGGCAGGCTTGACCACCGGCTTGGCTGCAGGGGCTGCACTGCTCTTCTCGCCTACGCGTGTGCCGTAGCGCTGCGGTGTCTTATAATCTTCCGCCGTAAGTTCATCGCCGAACTCGTCATCCTCGTCCTCCGGCTCTTCGTCCGGAGTCTTCTTGCGGAGAACCGGGGATCCGCCCGAGTCCTTACCGCTGTAATCGATCAGGCCGAGAGCCGCATCCTCAAACTCCTCCTCATCATCGTCCTCACCCGGACGCCTGCGGCGGATGACACGCTTCTCCTTGCGCTTGGGAGCGCCGACCTTGATCTTCGGGATCGCCTTGACATAGTAGTAATAATCGTCGTCCTCAAACTCCACCTGTTCCGCGGCGGAATACTGCAGCGTTCTGTAGAAGAACAGCATGAACAGGATAACGCCGGCACAGATCAGACACGCCAGAACCATGCTTCCGATACGGATTTCCATATCGTACTTGAGATCGGCAATGATATATCCGAGCATCATCACACCGGTACCGATCGCGATACTGATCTCAAACGCGTAATCCATACGGATACGGCGAACGAAGTAAACCACGACGATCACGAGCGCCATGATCAGCATCGTCACATACATGGGCGGATTGGCGACAATCTGCTTGAGAACTTCCATATACTGGGACTGCGGATCGATGTTGATGTCCTTGAGGGTGGACAACTTGGATACCGCAGCGATGTTAAGCTTTACATAATGGATCGTGTTGTAGGCAAAAACACCGCAGCATACCGGAACGATCGACACGGGATTGCCGAATACGCCCAGGAACAACGGCATTGCATACGGGAAGCCGTACGTCTGCAGGACCGGCGTCGCCACAACGGCCGCTCCGAACTTCGGCGCAAACCGCACAAAGAAACAATAGCACACCATAAACAGCGCGAACACGGTGATCGCGAGGATCAGCGAGTTATCGGAGGCCGCGTAGATCTGAAGTGTCGCATACACCGCCGAGATGAACACCATCAACGTGGACGGGAGCACCGCGCAGATCGCGGAGAGCGCCAGGATGACCACACTCTTTCCGAGCGACGGATTGTAATTGAGCACGCTCTTGATACGGCTGAACGCAATATAACTCAAGATAAACCGCGCGGCGAGATTAAACCAGAACGCGTACTTTTGGTACAGCGCCGTAATCTTCGCACGGAGTTCAAATATCAGCATCATCGGTTTCTTCCCCCTATTCCTCTTCCATGTCCTTGATCCATTCTTCCTTCTCCTCGAGCTTGCGGACCTTGTTGAGCATACGGTAATAGTTGTTCAACCGGCCGTGCGAATGTATGTACCTGATCTTACAGGTGATCCATGTCACGGCGACTCCCACGACAACCAGGACGAGGTAGGCGGCGAGGATCATACGGCCGAGGTACAGATAATTCAGCTCCAGGGCGTGATCCAGCACAAATTCCATCTGATAGCACAGGACCATCGCGACCAGAATGATCGAACCGAACGTCACGGCGAGGATCGTCTTGATGATCTCATGTCGAATGTAATCGGACTTGAAGTAGTTGGCGATCTGCATGTCTTCCTTGCCATCGGGCGAGTTTTCGTAGACAGCCATCTTCGTCATCAGTTTTATTTTTTCGTTATTGACCATTATTGCAACCTCGAAAAATAATCGCTTGCGGTCACTCCCCGGACAACGCCCCACAACGTCTTTCGGGCATAGTAACCGACATTACATATACATTATGCATTGTAACATACTTCTCGCAATAAAGCAAACAAAAAGCCAAATAAAAGCGGCTGTCCACGCAAGTTTTATGCATGGAACAGCCGCGAAAAA
>CADBLW010000234.1 GCA_902795625.1 uncultured Lachnospiraceae bacterium
GCGAAGAAGGCCTCGATCTCCTTAAGCCAGATCAAGGATATTGATTTTGCGGGCACGTATGAGAACCTGATCATCACCCTCGAGGGGCGCAACGGAACCCTCGTGATGACGCCGGGGTCGGCTTTTCCGGCGGCGGTGCAGGTGTTTATTATTCTCGGCGCCTTCGAGCTTCTGTCTCTGTTGCGCGTGATCTGTTTTGACCGCTTCCCGATCCGGAGACGGCTGAAACCGCTCCGCCAGATGGCGGAGGCCGCGCAGAGCATCAGCGACGCGCAGTGGAATGAGGAAAAACTGCAGAACCTGACCTACGCGATCAGCCATGTGGACGCGGAGTCCCCGTCGGATCATGTCCGCACGAACGACCGCGAACTGACCGGCATCGAGCACGCGTTAAATGACCTGATCGACCGCATGCGTGAGGCCGCCCGCCAGCAGACCCGCTTCGTGAGCGACGCTTCACACGAGCTTCGCACGCCCATCGCCGTCATCAAGGGCTACGCGGACATGCTTGACCGCTGGGGCAAGGAGGACAAGAGCATCCTCGAGGAGGCGATCTCCGCGATCCGCAGCGAGTCCGACCATATGAACACCCTCGTGGAGCAGCTGCTGTTCTTAGCGCGCGGCGATTCCGGCCGCCAGCAGCTGACGCTGCAGCAGACCTCCCTCACGAACATCATGAAGGAAGTGTATGAAGAGTCCGTGATGATCGACAAGAACCACAAGTACGAGTTCGTCACGGAGAGCGGCAGCGAAGTCATCTGCTACGGTGACGCCGCGATGCTCAAGCAGTCCATCCGAATCCTTGTGGACAACGCTGCCAAATACACCACGGTCGGCGACACGATCACCCTTCGCGTGGGCATAAACGCGGAGTTCCGCCCGTTCTATTCGGTGCAGGACAACGGCGTCGGCATGAGCTCCCACGATGTGGAGCACATTTTCGAGCGTTTCTACCGCTCGGACACCGCGCGCAACTCTAAGACCGGCGGTACCGGCCTCGGTCTCGCCATCGCCAAATGGATCATCAACCGCCATCACGGCACCATCATGGTGCAGAGCCGTCCCGAGATCGGAACGCGCTTCACGATCTTCCTGCACACGCAGGAGGCTTCGTACAACGACGCCGTGGTGATCGGCGCGTGAGTGCAACGCGAAAACCGGGTGAACACACGTGACCGCTACAGGAAAACCGGGTGATCACATGTGACTGCATCGCAATCATACTTCGATCGTAAAGTATTCCCGCAGAGAGCGAAAACAGGCCGCCTCCGGGTCGGAATATGCATTTTCCGGCCGGGGACGGTTTTTTTGTGTTTTTTTCGCAGGCGAATCAAACCGGAATGTAAAAATACCATACATTTTTCGCGAAAAATCATCCGTAAGAGGGAAAATAGAGCTCTAAGGTTTATTTTTCTTTTCGAATATGGTATACTGACGGCAGTTTCCGGCGATTCCGCCGGGGAACAATATAGGAGGTAAAAGTTATGAGCTATAAGAAAGTAATAGCGCTGTTCCTTTCCCTGGCCATGGTTCTTTCTCTTGCGGCCTGCGGTAAGGAGAATACTACTAAGCCTACCGCTTCTACTCCCACTCCGACGACTTCTACTGCAGAGCCGACGAAGCCGGGAGAAGATACACCTACACCTGCTGCGCCTTCGGAAGGCCCCGTGGTTGAGCCGACCAGCGGCGTTACCGATCTCTCCCTTGTCAAGGAAGCAGACGGTACGATTTTCGCCGGTTCCGTGAAGACGGTGAAGCAGGCAGCCGGCGGCGGTGAGGTCGGCTATGACGTGTACGCCGGTGAATCCGGCAAGGATTACACGGACCCGAAGGTATACACCTTTAACGACTATATCGCAGACACGAGTACCCTGAACTGGTCTTCCCTTGGCTGGGAGACATCGGATGACTCCATGATGCTCAGCTATATGTCGTCGGGTTACTATGATTTCAAACTGAACACCAAGAAGGACGGCTGGAGCGTTACCTGCGAGCTTGCAGAGAAGCTTCCGGTTGATGTCACGAGCGAGTATGTCGGCAAGTACGGCATCGTTGCAGGTGACACCGCGAAGGCATGGAAGATCAAGCTTCGCGAGGACCTTAAGTGGGACGACGGAACCCCGATCAACGCGGATACGTTTGTTTACTCCGCTAAGGAGCTCCTTGATCCCGTTATGTTGAACCGCCGTGCAGACTCTCTGTACGCCGGAGACTTTGCGATTTACAACGCAAAGGCTTATCTGTACTCGGGCAAGACTGCTTATGAGAATCTTGCACCCAACAAGACTCCCCTGTATACGCTTGATCAGCTCGTTAAGGGCAGCGACGGCGTCTACACGACTCCGGACGGCGCCAAGCTTGCTTTCGGTCTGAAGAACAAGACCGACTGGAACAGCGGCTACTCCTGGGAAGAGCTGAAGGGAATGGGTTATGTTCCGGATGATATTTGGGCTGCAGTATCCGCACTTGCGGACGCTGAAGGTTTCATCCCGGTTACGGATGAGTCGATGGCAGCTCTGTTCACGTTCACCGGCAGTGACGACTGGGGCAATGAGACGAAGGAAGATCTCGTACAGTATATGGCATACGAGAAGACGAACGCCGTTACGCCTTGGGAGGAAGTCGGTTTCTTCAAGACCGGCGACTACGAGATCGTTATGGTTACGATCAATCCTACGGCTGATCCGAACTACTTCCTGCCTTACAACCTTTCTTCCTCTTATCTGGTTAAGCCGGATCTGTGGGAGTCCTGCAAGAAGTACTTCAACGCTGACAAGAAGGAAGTTTCCAAGGACAGCGCTGACATCGCTTCGATCACCACGACCTATGGTACGAGCGTTGAGACGTCCGCAAGCTACGGTCCTTACAAGTTGACCTTCTTCCAGAAGGATAAGCAGATTACCTTCGAGCGCAACGATCAGTGGTACGGCTACTCGGATGGCCTTCACAAGGGTCAGTATCAGACTGACAGGATCTCCATCCAGGTACTTGCAAAGCATGAGACCCAGCTTCTTGCGTTCCTCAACGGTGAAGTTGATAACGTAGGTCTGCAGAGTGACGATATGAAGACGTACGGCACAAGCCCGTATATCCGTTACACTCCTCAGTCCTACACTACGAAGATCACGTTCAACACGGATATTGAGTCCCTCAAGAAGAGAGGAACGCAGATCCTTGCAAACGAGAATTTCCGCCATGCATACTCGCTGGCTCTGGACCGTGCGAAGTTCGCATCGTCCTACACCTCCGCAGGAACCGCAGGTTTCGGTCTCCTGAACAAGATGTACATTTATGATCCGTTCTCCGGTGCTTCCTACCGTGACACGGACGGCGCTATGGGCGCTCTGGTCGGTCTCTACGGCCTGAAGTTCGGCGACGGCGATGAGGCTGAGTACGGCGACCTCGAGGAAGCTTACGACGCTATCACCGGTTTCAATATCAATGAGGCTCGTGAGTACATGAAGAAGGCGTACGACGAGTGCATCGCCGACAAGACCTACGACGGTAGCTCGAAGGTTGAGATCGAGATGCTTGTATACCAGGCAGATGACATCTATGTACAGATGTTCAACTTCCTGAACGATGCGCTGAAGGCAGCCTGCGAAGGCACCGGCTTTGAGGGTAAGGTTTCCCTGAAGATGACGGTTGATGCCGACTACTACAACACGATGTACTCCGGCAACACGGATATGATCTTCACCACCTGGGGTGGTGCAGCTTCCTCTCCGTACACGATCCTGTACGAGTGCTACTGTGACGATCCTACCGGTAACGGCCAGCAGATGGAGTACGGTTTTGATACCTCGAAGGTTATGGTCAAGATCAATGTCGACGGTGTTGACTTTGTCGAGTCTCTTCAGAAATGGGCTCTTTGGGCAGACAACTCTGATCCCGACTGTGTGATCAAGGCTGCAGACGGAACCGAACTTGCGGCATTCCCTGATTATGACGCTGCAACGAAGGCAACGATCTACGGTCTGCTTGAGAAGACATATCTCGGCTCCTTCGTAACGATCCCTATGTACTATCGTAACTCGGCTACACTCATGTCTCAGAAGGGTGACTACCCTGTTCAGCAGTACATTGACCTCATCAACTTCGGCGGTCTCACCTTCTACACCTACAAGTATTCGGATGAAGAGTGGGATGCTGTTAAGTCCACGCTGAAGTATTGATAAAACCGGAGCGCAAGGACTCCTCGACAGAGGATGAATTGTCTGACCGGTGACAGCACCGGCCCGGAGACCGTACCATGCGGGAGTAGTCCCGTAAGCGGTCACGGAGACGGCTGTCAATAAGATAAGTTCTCGGATAATGCACAATCACGGGCCAACTGCCCGTGATTGTGTGTTTCCATGAAAAACCACCGGAA
>CADBLW010000235.1 GCA_902795625.1 uncultured Lachnospiraceae bacterium
AAGGACGCGCTCGTCCACGCCCTCATAGTGTCCGCAGAGGAAAATGAGTTCCTCCTCCCAGGCAAATTCCTTCGCCATCTTCTGGTTGAACACTTTTCCCCATGGCGTGAGGTAGACAACGCGGGGACGTTTCACCGGGGAGGATGAATTTTCCGGAGAAGACGCTCCCGTGAGAGCTTCATAGCACTTAAAGATCGGCTCCGCCGCCATGACCATCCCGGCGCCTCCGCCGTACGGATAGTCGTCCACGTGGCGGTGTTTGTCCTCCGAGTAATCGCGGATATTGACCGTGTTCACGCTGATGATCCCGGCATCCATGGCGCGGCCGAGGATGCTCGTGTGCAGCCCCTGCTCAACCATCTCCGGGAACAATGTCATAACATGAAACTTCATCTCGTCACCTTTTCCTCATTTTCCGTAAACACAGTATTTCCTGTGCCGCGGAACATTCCCTACAGAAGCCCCGGCATCAGAAATACCGTGATCTTTTTATTCTCGATATCCACATTTTTGATGCAGTCCGGGATCACCGGAAGAAGGACTTCCTTGCCGGCCTTCGTCTTTACGATATAGACATCGTTGGCCCCGGTCGTCATCACGTCGATAAGCGTTCCGAGAAGCTTTCCGTCCTCCTCGACGACCTCACAGCCGATGAGATCGCTCACGTAGTATTCGCCCTCCTCGAGAGGGATCGCATGCTCCCGGGAGACAAGCACATCACAGCCCTTGTATCGCTCGATGGCATTGATGTCCGTGAACTCCTTAAAGCCGAGAATGACCATGTTTTTGAAATATTTTACCGTCGATACCGTCACCGGCACAGGTTCCTTGCCGGTGTCCAGCACGAGCGGCAAGTCCCTGTGAAACCGGTTCACATCATCCGTCGTCGGCAGCAGCTTGATCTCGCCGCGAACACCGTGAGTGTTCACATAGATGCCGACACGGAACATATCATCACGCCAGTCCATTTATACCTCCACTGCGTTTTTCAGTTCAACCACGCAGATAATTAATGAGAAAAAAGGGCCGTTGTTCATCACAACAGCCCGGGTCGTCTTGCGGAAAATTACTGAAGAATATCCACAACCACCTTTTTGTCCTCTTTGATCGCCGCGACCTTCACAACAGTGCGGATTGCCTTAGCAATACGACCCTGCTTGCCGATCACCTTGCCCATATCCTCCGGTGCGACCTTGAGCGAGATCACTACGCTGTTTCCGTTGACGTCTTCCGTTACTTCAACCTGATCGGGGCAGGTAACCAAGGACTTAGCGATGACTTCGACTAACTCTTTCATTGCTCTCCCCTCCGATTACTTCTGAATCCCGGCCTGCTTGAACAATCTGGCAACGGTCTCCGTAGGCTGTGCGCCGTTGGCAAGCCACTTCTTAGCAGCTTCCTCATCGACACGGAAAGCCATCGGCTCCTTCGTAGGATCATAGGTGCCGATCTCATCGATAAATCTTCCGTCTCTCGGAGATCTCTCGTCCGCTACGATAACTCTGTAGAACGGAGCGTGCTTCTGACCCATTCTTCTCAAACGAATCTTTACTGCCATGGTATATTCACCTCCTTAGTATAATCCGTGTAACACAGGCTTTCGCCCTCTATATGAATGGCAATTGCCATATATAGCATTTCGGAAAATGATCACAGCCCGAAGGGAAGCTTAAATCCGCCCTTGCCCTTCTTGCCCATCATTCCGGACATCTGCTTCATCATCTTCTTCGACTGTTCGTACTGCTTCATCAGCTTGTTGACTTCCGAGATGTCATCGCCGGCGCCCGCAGCGATCCTGCGTTTTCTCGGCGGTGTGATGATCTCAGGATTGAGGCGTTCCTTCTTCGTCATCGAGTTGATCATCGCCTCAGTCTGCTTGAACGCGTCATCGTCGATCTGCAGATCCTTCAGCTGTCCCATTCCGGGAAGCATGCCGAGCAGGCTCTTGATGCCGCCCATCTTCTTCATATTCTGGATCTGGTCGTAAAAATCCTCGAAGTTGAATTCCGCGCGGCGAAGCTTCTTCTCCATCTCGCGCGCCTGCTCCTCCGAGACCTCCGCCTGAACCTTATCGATCAGCGAGAGCACATCGCCCATGCCGAGGATACGGGAAGCCATACGGTCCGGATAAAACTGCTCGATGTCCGTCAGCTTCTCGCCGGTACCTACATACAAAATCGGCTTGCCGGTGACCGCGCGAAGCGAAAGAGCCGCACCGCCTCGGGTATCGCCGTCGAGCTTCGTGAGGATCACGCCGGTGATGCCAAGCTTCTCTTCAAAGGTTGTTGCAACGTTAAGAACATCCTGACCGGTCATCGCGTCCACCGTCAGCACCGTGTGGTGCACGCCGACAGCCTCCTTGATGTCCGCAAGCTCCTGCATCAGTCCCTCATCGATGTGCAGACGACCTGCCGTATCGATGATGATGACGTTGTTGCCTTCCTTCTTCGCGTGCTCCATCGCGGCCTTCGCGATGTTCACTGCGCTGTTGTTCGTGCCCATGGAAAATACAGGCACACCGACCTTGTCACCGTTGACCTTCAACTGGTCAATG
>CADBLW010000236.1 GCA_902795625.1 uncultured Lachnospiraceae bacterium
ACGAAGGAAGCCGCGGAGGCCGCTGAGGAGGCGGCGGAGGCGCGTGGACTGGACATTGAGGCAGCGCTCGAACTGGTGGAGGGAAAGCGTTACGCGACACTGCGGCAGATGCTCCGCGACGCGGAGCCGGCGGATATCGCAGAGCTGTTCTACGAGCTGCCGAAGCAGCAGTACGCGGTTGTGTTCCGTATCCTTCCGAAGGAGCTTGCGGCGGAGGTCTTCGTCGAGCTCGACAGCGATCTGCAGCAGATTTTGATCGAGTCGTTCAGCGACCTCGAGCTTCGAGACGTCCTGGACGAGCTGTACATGGATGACGCGGCCGACCTCGTTGAGGAGATGCCGGCCAACGTCGTAAAGAGAATTTTACAGAACGTGACGCCGGAGGCGCGCAAGATCGTCAACGAATTGCTGAAGTACCCCGAGGACAGCGCGGGCAGCATTATGACCACCGAGTTTGTGCGGTTGAAGCAGGACATGACGGTGGATGACGCGATCGCTCTGATCCGCAAGGTCGCGATCGACAAGGAGACGATCTACACATGCTATGTCACGGACCGCGACAGCCATCTGATCGGCGTTGTCACGGTCAAGGACCTTCTGTGTGCCGCCCATGACGCGAAGATCGCGGATATCATGGAGGACCACGTCATCAGCGTGAACACGCTGGAGGACAAGGAGGACGTGGCGGCGACCATCAGTAAGTACGACGCACTTGCGCTTCCCGTTGTGGACGCGGAGAACCGTCTCGTCGGTATCGTAACCGTCGACGACGCTATCGACGTCATGCAGGACGAGGCGGAAGAGGACTTCGCGAAGATGAACGCTATGTTGCCGACGGAGAAGGCATATCTTCGTACAAGTCCGTGGGAGCTGTACCGCTCGCGTATCGTGTGGCTGCTGCTCCTCATGATCTCGGCGACATTTACCGGAATGATCATAGCATCGTTTGAGGATGCGCTGAAGGCGACGGTGCTCGCGATGTTCATCCCTATGCTGATGGACACCGGCGGCAACTCCGGAAGTCAGGCAAGCGTTACCGTGATCCGTGCGATTTCTCTTGGGGAAGTGGAATTCACGGATATCATGCGCATCATATGGAAAGAAATGCGGGTTGCTCTCCTTTGCGGCGGCAGCCTCGCGGTGGTGGCGTTCGGGAAGATTTTCCTGGTCGACAAGCTGATCATGGGACAGGACATTACGGTGCCGGTGGCGCTTGTGGTGTGTCTCACCCTGCTGGCAACCGTGTTCTGCGCGAAAATGCTCGGATGCACGCTGCCGCTGATCGTAAGTAAGCTCGGCTTTGACCCGGCGGTCATGGCAAGTCCGTTCATCACGACCATCGTGGATGCGGTGTCACTCGTCGTGTTCTTTACACTGGCGACGGTGCTGCTGCACGTATAGCAAACAGTCAGTAACAGAAAGATCTGCCGCTCGGCGGCGTTATTGGGGAAGGTATTTAAGCAGAAACTGGGGGAAGCGGCGGAAGCCGTTCTCTCCGGAAAGGATTGGCGGTGGAAGACAGCAGATACCAAAAACTGCATAAGCATTTTCTGATCATCATGCTGATCGTCACGGTGATGATCCTTGTGCTGCTTGTTTTGCAGTATTATATGCTGATCAAGGTGGACGCAAGGTACGCTGACATCACGCGTGAGCAGTACATGAAGTCGTACGTCCTCATCCCGTGTGTCATCTTCACGGCGTCGTACATCGTGATCTGGCAAATGCTCGACTCGCCGAACATCCAGTCCAAGTGGAAGGATTTTGCGACGATCCTGTTCGTGTGGGTGTTGTGTACGGTCGGGTGCTTTGTCGGTGCGGAATCGCCGGTTCTGTTCGGCTCGTTCGCGGTTCCGATCGCGCTTTCGACCGTGTACGGAAGACGGTGGATGTGCCGCGCGACGGAGGGCCTGTGTCTTGCGACGGAGGTTCAGTATATCGGAACGGCGCAGCTGCTGCCGACCTGCGGGGACAACACGATCGTGGACGTCATCTTCGGCTTCGTTCTGCTGTTGCTCTGTATTATATGTAATGAGATCCTGATGGCCTATGTCATGGACAACAACGGCGTTATCCTCAGCCACGTGAGTGACAACACAAGGCTTGAGATGAGATTGCAGCGAGATCCCATGACGGGGCTCTACAACCATACCGCATTTTACGAATATCTGGATACGTTCGTCCGCAACCGCGGTGAGGCTCCGCTCACGCTGGCCGTCGTCGATATCGACGATTTTAAGAAGGTCAACGACACCTACGGACACAATATGGGTGACGAGGTCATCCTCAATCTGTCTCGGGTTCTGCAGAAGTGGTGCGGCGAAGACAACTACGTGTGCCGGTACGGCGGTGAGGAGTTCAGTGTGATCTTCCCCAATGTGAAGGTGCGCGACGCGGCGGCGATGATGAACAGCGCCCTCGGCGAGTTCCGCGAGACTGAGTACGAGTGGCTTGACGGCCGCATCACCTTCAGCTGCGGCATTTTCCAGATGAGTTCGTACACGATGACCGCAGAGGAATTCTTCAAGGTCGCCGACAAGATGCTCTACAACGCGAAGCACAACGGAAAAAACCAGTGTGTGAGCGGCTAAATAGAGGTTATAATGGTAATGTGAAGAGGGGGTATTTAGTATGAGCTTTGTCAAGAAAATGAAGCTGGACATCATCCTGATCTCGGCTGTTCTGATCGGACTCGGAGTCGTTGTCCTGATGAACCCGGACACCACCGACGACATCATCTGCTACGTGCTTGCCGGTGCCGCGATCGCCGTCGGGATCTGTTTCCTGATCGACGCCTTCAAGAAGGAAGCGCTTTTGGATGAGCAGCGCTACGTGCTCGCGATCGCGGTCACTGCCGTGATGGTCGGTATCGCACTGTTTATCCGTCACGACAACGTTGTAGGGTTCATGCCTGCAGCGCTTTCGTTCCTGATCTTCTTCAGCGGTGCCGTGAAACTCCAGAACAGTTTTGACATGATGCGCCTGAACCACGGCACCTGGGGACTTCATGCGATCCTCGCCCTCATCGGCCTGGTCTACGGCTTCCTTCTGATGATGGGCTGGCTCGGCAAATCCAACGTCTGGACCTGGATCGGCATCGGCCTCATCTACAGCGGTTTCACCGGTCTTGTTTCCTCATTTGTCCTCGCGCGCATCCGCAAGGTGATCAACAAGCGCCGCGAAGCGATTGACATGAAGGAAATCAACAAGACGGCAGAGGAGAAGAAAGCGGAGGAGACGGCGGAGGCGAAGGAGCCGGCGGAGTGATCCGGATTGCGGTGACGGGACGCGGAAGAACTATACGGAAAATGTAATATGATATCGGCGACACGGCAGCATTTTGCTGTCGTGTCGTTTTTTTGTTGAAAAGACCAAAATTCTTGAAATGATCAAGAATAATTAATTCTTACAATTTTGTAAGGTAGCGTAAGAACGTATAATAATGTGATATAGTATCGATGATACAATTGGGTTAATTGTATCAAAAAGTCTAAGATAAAGTGAGGGCAAGGGTAATGGGAGTAAAACGTATTGTAATCGGCCTGATATGCGCATTGATGCTGGTTTGCGTGTCATCGATTAACAAGGCAGCTGCTTCCGAGGTCGATCAGCTTGTATATCAGCAATCCGACGCTGAAGAGACAACGGACAGTATTATTACGAAGCAGGATATTCCTGAGATTCTGAAAACGACAGTTTTGTTGGGAAACAACACGGGATCTGAGTATCCGACAGGACTTATGAAAGCACAGAGGGCCGGAGGTCAGTACGGAAGTGCCTCTTGCTTCCCTTCGAGCGGCGGTACATTTACGAATGATTTCAACCACAGCACT
>CADBLW010000237.1 GCA_902795625.1 uncultured Lachnospiraceae bacterium
GATGTCAACAATCAGGATTCTTACGGCAGCACCGCGCTGCATGAGCTGTGCGGGAAGACGGACAACGTAGAGCTTATCGAGCAGGTGCTCAAGGCCGGCGGCAATCCGAACCTCCGCGACCTCGATGACATGTCGCCGCTCTACATGGCCGTGGACAGAGACTGTGCCGAGTGTGGCGAAAAATACAAGATCATAGAGCTGCTTCTAAAATACGGCGCAGACAAAGACCTGCTCTGTGCAAATGGCACGACGCCGGCGGAGCGGGCAGCCCAGACGGGCGACGAAGTTGCGGCTGCGTTGCTTGCGCGATACCCTTCAAACCCCGTGGAGAAGAACTATCCGAAGGACGCGAATGAGCTGTATGCGTTCGCCCACGGGCAGTTCAGAAAACATAGCTATGTCGTTGCCGTTGAGGCGATCCTGACCTTGCCTCAGGAGGAGATTACGAGCGATATGGCGGGCACGCTGATCGCGTCCTACAACAATATGGGCCGCTACGACGATGCCCTCGCGGCCTGCGAGCGGCTTCAGCATCTGTACAGGAACCGGATGCGTGTCTGGTATTATTTTACGTCGTATGCCTATGTCGGAAAGAAGGATTGCGAGAAGGCGGACGAGAGCATCGCGGCGGGGATCGCCGAGTGTGACCGCGAAAGGGCGGCCGGGATCATCAGCGAGCGCTTCTACAAGAGCGAGATCGCGGATTTCAGGGATTTTGAGAAGCAGGTAAAGGCAATCCGGGCAGCGGCAGTTGGCGGGCCCAACAGGTTCAGCCGGTTCCTGGAGGATATGGACAGCGAGGCTTTGGAAAATGCACCCGAGCAGGAGCTCGCCCGCCTGGAGTCGCTGTTCTGTGGCAAGGCCCCGCGGATGCTCATGGATGCCTTCCGGGAGCATGTTCCGGTGCGGGAGATCGAGGGCGAGGACATCATTTTCTACGGGATTGACCGCATCACAGAGGAAAATACAGAGGCGGTTCCCGGGGCCAACCTGTACAAGCTCGGGCTGTACACCTTCGCGTCTACCGCGGACGGGGACAGCATCTGTTTTGACTCCCGTGACCCCGCGTTCCCGGTGTACCAGTGTTCGCACTCGCTTTTGGAGGATGCGGAGGAGATCTCGTTCTACAAGGGCGGCGAAATGAAGCATCTTCTGTTTAACGATAAGACCGTGCGCAAGGTGTCGGGCCGCGTCGCGGATTCCTTCGAGGAGTTTGTCGAGGATCTGCACAACGGCGAAGCGGATCTGTACAGCATTGAGGAGATGCTGGCGGAGGTTTGATGGGGAGAATTTTCCCCTTGGAAATGATCAGGAGGATACATCCATGGCAGCATGCAAGGCGTTTTTTATGAAGACCATCGACGAGGCTCTGGAGCACTGGGGCGAGGGTTGGGAAAATGTGGAGGAGTACGGCGACAGGCTGTATGATCACCCGCTGCACACGTGGGACGAGGGCTCGCGGAAGCTGCGGAGGTGCGTCAGCTGCGGCGGGTATATCCTGTGCCAGTGGTCGGAGTTCCACTCATTTTCCGACGATTCGGACGCGTACTACACGGACTTCTTCCCGGTTGAGGGCCCGGAGGAGGCGGACGAGATGAACTACAAGTACAACGGGTACCAGATCGAGCTGCAGTTCCCGAGGCGCTACCTGTGCGTCACCAACGGCAGATACCACTGGGCCGGGCAGTCGGAGGAGTGAGGCAGCGGCGGACGGCCTTTGAGGACTGAGGCGCCCGGCGGCGCTGGAGGTTCCCTGAGGATTGAGGCGCTCGGCGGCGCGGATTATAAGATAAAAAGGAGCATTATAAGGAGGTATACATTATGGATGCGGATATGCAGACCAAATTGAACGCGGTTATTGAGCTGTGCGAGGAGGGCGACCCGGAAATGTGCGCCTTCCTGGGCAAGGAGTTTTATTTCGGGATGAACGTCGATCAGGATCTGGATCGCGCGTTCCGGTACCTGAATGTCGCGGCGAAGGACGGGGACGCGATCTCACAGTTCCTCGTCGGCTTCATGCATTGGTCGGGCCGGGGCACGGAGCCGGACCAGGACAAGGCGCTTGAATGGTTCCTGCTTGCGTCGGAGC
This sequence comes from uncultured Lachnospiraceae bacterium, assembly GCA_902795625.1. Classification (GTDB taxonomy): domain Bacteria; phylum Bacillota; class Clostridia; order Lachnospirales; family Lachnospiraceae; genus ISDg. The sequence goes on from CADBLW010000237.1 coordinate 2,090, forward strand.
AGGGCGTGCCCGAGGCAATGTACAACGTTGCCAAGATCCTGCTGGCGAAGGACGAGGAGAAGAATCGCGAAGAGGCGATCAACTGGCTGAAGCGCTCGGCAGCGGCCGGTTACGACACCGCGTACGATATGCTTTCGGATTTTGAGGACTAACCGGAAAAGGCCGCGTTCATGCGGCCTTTTTGTGTGTAAATTCTGTCCGGGGCAGCCGTCCTTTTACTGTTTCGCTGACCGCCGTTTGAGATGCGAAAAATGCGATCAAATCCATAGTCGACTATTGATTTAATCGCAATTTTGTGCTATGCTTCAGCTGCAGGAGGGTA
>CADBLW010000238.1 GCA_902795625.1 uncultured Lachnospiraceae bacterium
ACGGCAACGCCGACACCGAAGCAGGTGTCCGGCAAGACGCCGGTGGGAGAGCACGGACGTCTGTCCGTCAAGGGTACCAAGATCGTAGACAGCAACGGTAAAGAATACCAGCTCAAGGGTGTCAGCACCCACGGTCTTCAGTGGTTCCCGCAGTTCGTATGCAAGGAGACCTTCGGGTGCATCCGCGACGAGTGGGGTGCCAATGCAGTGCGTCTCGCGATGTACACCGACGAGGGCGGATACTGCGCGGGCGGTGACAAAGCCGCTCTCAAGAAGCTTGTGAAGGACGGTGTGAATTACGCCACCGAGCTCGGTCTTTACGTGATCATCGACTGGCACATCCTGCACGATTACGACCCGAACACAAACAAGACGGAAGCCATCGCATTTTTCGACGAGATGTCGAAGGAATTCGCGGGTTACGACAACGTATTTTACGAGATCTGCAACGAACCGAACGGCGGCATCTCCTGGTCGAGCGTAAAATCCTACGCCGAGGAAGTCATCCCGGTGATCCGCAAGAACGACTCCAAGGGCATCATCATCGTAGGCACGCCGACCTGGTCCCAGGACGTCGATATTGCTGCCAAGGACCCGATCAAGGGGTATGACAATATCATGTATGCGCTGCATTTCTATGCGGGTACGCACAAGGACAATATCCGCAGCAAGATGAAGACCGCCATCGAGGCCGGTCTGCCGGTGTTCGTGTCCGAGTACGGCATTTGCGACGCTTCCGGAAACGGCGCCTGCAACGAGACCGAGGCCAACAAGTGGGTGGCGTTTATGGACAGCTACGGTGTCAGCTACATGATCTGGAACCTCGCGAACAAGAACGAGTCCTCCTCGCTGATCAAGCAGAACTGCAAGAAACTGTCCGGTTTCACCGAGGCTGACCTGAACCAGGAGGGTCGCTGGCTTGTGAAAATGCTGGGCGGCGAGCTTCCGAAGATGACCGAGGAGGAACTGAAGAAGCTTGAGGATGACGCAGGCGGAAGCGGCGGCGGGGACGTGGCTGTACCGGACGGCATCGAGAAGACCGTAAAATCCGGCGACGTGATGGTCACGCTGTACACCTCGAACACCTGGAACGAGACGAATTACAAGTGCTACCAGCTCGGTCTGATGATCGACAACGCGAGCAAGAAAGCCCTGAACGGCTGGACCGTTGTCGTGACCTTCAACGCAGAGGTCAAGAGTGACAACTTCTGGTGCTGCAACTTCGCCACCAGCGGCAAGACCATGACTCTTACCCCTGCCGACTTCAACAAAACAGTCGCAGCCGGCGCCCAGACTTCGGACATCGGCCTGATCATTCAGTCCAAGTCCCTCCTCAAGATCGAATCCATCGAATTCAAGGCTAACTAGGCCACTTAACCACCACACACCATTCAGCTGACGGCATTCGCCGTCAGCTGTTTCTTTAACCGCTCCGCACGGTTCGGGTATTCCTGCTGACCGGAAGGCGGAAGAAGCGGAACGGTATAAACACCTCGGCTCGTAGGCTCCGCAATACTCGCTACGGTGTTTATCCGTTCCGCTTCAAGACGACAGTTTCTTTATTTCTCTCCGTAAGCTTAAAGGAATTCAACTGTTAGGAAGTCAATTGGGACCGAGAGCTGACATTTCTGATTTATTTGTTGATTAAATACTGTTTTTATATTCATTTGCGCATTTTCTTTTCTTTCCGTCAGGGGTGGCACAGTACAAATGTCGCAGCGAGTATTGCGAAGCCTACGAGCGAGACATTTGGTACTGTGCCACCACTGATACTGATGTATTAAAAGTTGCGGAAAAACGTATAAATTGCTGGTATTTTGCGGGAAAGTGTGGTATGATAACACTTGGTATGAAAAGAAGTAGAGAGCATATGTCGGATGGAGTCATTTTCCGTGACTACTGAAAAGTCCGCGTCGTCGCGTTACGCAGGTTTTTCAGTTGTTACGGCGGCTCCGTCCCTGGCACCTGACTCCGGGACGCGCGCTGCATCGTCCGTAAATAACAGCGCAGAAAGAGGTATTATGTACAAAAGTTTTTCCATGGAGCTTGCAGGCAGAACGCTGACTGTCGATATCGACCGCGTTGCCAAGCAGGCCAACGGCGCCGCACTGATGCATTACGGTGACACGACCGTACTTTCCACAGCTACGGCAAGTGAGAAGCCCAGAGACGGAATTGATTTCTTCCCTCTGAGTGTTGAGTACGAAGAGAAGATGTACGCTGTAGGCAAGATCCCGGGCGGCTTCAACAAGCGCGAGGGCAAGGCTACCGAGAACGCAGTTCTCACCTCCCGTGTCATCGACCGTCCGATGCGTCCTCTGTTCCCGAAGGACTATCGCAACGACGTTACGATCAGCAACCTCGTTCTTTCGGTTGATCCCGACAACACTCCCGAGCTCACCGCTATGCTCGGTTCCGCGATCGCAGTAGCGATCTCCGACATTCCTTTCGACGGTCCCTGCGCTATGACGCAGATCGGTCTGATCGACGGCCAGTTCATCGTGAACCCGTCCCAGACGCAGATGCAGGTTTCCGACCTCAAGCTCACCGTGGCTTCCACGAGAGAGAAGGTCATCATGATCGAGGCCGGTGCCAACGAGCTGCCTGAGGACAAGATGATCGAGGCTATTTACCTTGCAGACTCCGTTAACAAGGACATCATCAAGTTCATCGACAAGATCGTTGCCGAGTGCGGTAAGGCTAAGCACAGCTACACGAGCTGCGCGATCCCGGAAGAGCTGTTCGCAGCCATCAAAGAGATCGTTCCTCCGGCTGACATGGAAGTTCTCATGTTCTCCCCGGAGAAGCAGGAGCGCGAGGAGCGCATCCTCGCGATGAAGGACACCCTCGCTGAGAAGTTCGCCGAGAACGAAGAGTGGCTTCCGCTCATCGACGAGGCTGTTTACCAGTACGAGAAGAAGACGGTTCGGAAAATGATCCTCAAGGATCACAAGCGTCCCGACGGCCGCGAGCTTACCCAGATCCGTCCTCTGTCCGCTGAAGTTGACATCATTCCGAGAGTTCACGGTTCCTCGATGTTCACCAGAGGTCAGACTCAGATCTGCGACATCGTAACGCTTGCTCCTCTTGCTGACGCACAGAAGCTTGACGGTCTCGATGAAACCGCAGTGAACAAGAGATATATGCATCACTACAATTTCCCGTCGTACTCCGTAGGCGAGACGAAGCCTTCGAGAGGACCGGGACGCCGTGAGATCGGTCACGGTGCACTCGCTGAGAGAGCACTTCTTCCGGTACTTCCGAGCGAGGAGGAGTTCCCTTACGCAATCCGTGCCGTATCCGAGACTTTCGAGTCCAACGGCT
>CADBLW010000239.1 GCA_902795625.1 uncultured Lachnospiraceae bacterium
ATCGTCTGCTCCAAGCACCGTGGATCCGTCGGAGGTGATCGTGCCGTTCTCCCGGACGATCGCCTGTTTGCCCCTGCCCGGTCTCACGGTGTCCAAATGCGCCGACAACAGCACGGGCTCGCCCTCCGCGGTTCCCCGCAGGAAGCCGTGAATGTTCGGGAAACTCCCGGGATGTGCCGCAAGAAACGCCTCATCCGTGGTGTCCGTGCGCACGCTCACGCCGAGCCGCTGCAGATCGCGCACAACCTGATCTCCCAGCTCACGCTCGCTGTACGTCTCGCTGTCGATTGCGACGTAGTCGGAGAAACGGCGAAGAAGCCTGTTTTTGTTGATCCGGTTTTCCATCGCCTGCTCCTCCTTTCCGTCCTGCATTGTCCGATGTTTTTCCAAAGGTCTCTAATTACAACAGTCTCTTTTTCCAAAGGTCTTTAGTTACAAAGTTTTCTTTTTTTCCAAAGGTCTTTAATATTCAGGTATCACTTTGCGCGAAGCTCAATATTCATCCGGGAACCGGTAACCGGCCGGCGTGAACATCCTTGCCCGGAAATCCGACGGCCCTCCCGGACGTCTGCCTCCGGGCTCACCGCCCTGCGGGCGCTCCGGTCGCTTCTCCGCTGCCTCGCCGCTCTGCTGGGGCTTCGGTCCTGCAATATGCTTCTCGAACACGTACTTGTTTCTGCGGTACTCCGGGAAGCGGTTGTAGAAGCCCACCGCACCGGGATGCGTGTTCAGAACGACGATCTCCTCGCGGATCTGCTCGTCAAGCCGTCTCACAAGCCTCTTTCCGACCGACAGTCCCTGGTATTCCGGGTCAACCGCCACGTTTAAAATGGTGGCAAATGCACCTCCGTCCGCCACGGCTCTGGCAACGCCCACAAGACGTTCCCCGTCCCAGGCCGTCACCGCATACGCACTGTTACTGAACGCTTTCTCGGTCTTCGCAAGGTCATGCGGTCTTCCGAAAAATGCCTTCGTCAGCACCTCATTGACCTCCGCATACGATGCCTTCGCAAGCCCGTCGGCGATCAGGATCCGTGCTCCGTCCGGGCGGCTCTTCACGCCGGCGTCCGCGCCATGCGGTCCGCCTTCTCCCGGGGCCCGCGGAGGTTCCCCTTCGAACTCGCTCTCGAAGCGGTACCCCCAGGGCAGGAAATCGCTCTCCTTCATCCCCTCGCGGAACAGAGTCCATGCATTCTTGCATCGGCCGTAACCCGCCCCCTCGAGAACCTCCAAAAGGTCTCTCGAGCCGTACACCATGACGCGGCGGTTCACAAGCTCCTTCTCAATCTCCGAGAGAAGTCCCGAAAGGATCGCCTCCCGCCCGGGTTCCCCGTCGGTGTACTCCGGCGATACCGCCAGGTCCACCAGAAGCGCTGTCTCAACGCCCTCGCTGATCACCCGGACCGCTCCGGCAAGCTTTCCGTTGTCGTAGGCAAGACGGCTCAGAAAGCTATCGTGAAACCGTTCATAGCGGGAGGCATCGCCGTAAAGGGCATTGATCGCTTCCCGGTCCACGGGCGTGACTTCGGTTGTATATACAATTCCCATGGCGTTCCTCCTTTCAGGACGGCCTTTTGATCGCTGTACTCTTGCGTGCAGCGCCGCGAACCGCGCGGTTCTGTAATCTCCCGGAGTGGTTCATCTGAGACCGGGCTCAGATGAAATAATCCGGTTCCTTCAGCTTGTTCATCTTCTCGAAAAATTCTCTTGCACGGTCGCTCTTCGGATGGCGGAACACCTCCGCCGGAGCCCCGTCCTCAATGATCTTGCCTCCGTCAAGGAAGATCACGCGGGTCGAGATCTTGCTCACAAAATCCATCTCGTGGGAAACCAGGAGCATTGTGTAGCCCTGTTCCGCAATCTGCTTGATCGTCGTGAGCACCTCCGTAACCAGCTCCGGATCGAGCGCCGAAGTCGGCTCATCAAGGAGGACAATGTCCGGCCGCATCGCAAGCGTTCTCGCGATCGCAACTCGCTGCTGTTGTCCGCCGGACATATGTCGCGGGTAGTGGTTCTGCCAGGCCTTCAGGCCGACATTTTCCAATGCCTCAAGGGCCAGCTTCTCAGCCTCCTGCCTGGACTTCTTCTGTACGGTGATCAACCCTTCCATCACGTTCTGAAGCGCCGTCTTGTGCTCGAAGAGGTAGAACCTCTGGAACACCATGCCGATCCTCTTGCGGAGTTCGGTGACATTTTTCCTGTCCTTCGACTTGAGCGGCAGAGGGATCGTGATGTCCTCAAACCGGATCTCGCCCTGCTCGGGACGCTCGAGAAGATTGATGGAGCGAAGGAGGGTGGATTTGCCGGTGCCCGAGGGACCGACGATGCCGATGATGTCGCCCTTGTTGACGGACAGGTCGATCCCATCGAGAACCACATTGTCCCGGAAGCTTTTGTGAATGTCTTTAAGCTCCAGAATAGCCATCGTTACACCTCCTTTGCCGCAGTGGTCGCCTTCGGCTGTTCCGGAATGCGGAACCGCTTCTCGATCAGTTTGAAGATCTTCTCAAGGATGACCGTGATCACCCAGTAAATGATCGCCAGCGCCACGTAACCTTCCAGATAACGGTAGTCGCGGCCGGCCAGAATTGAGTTCTGATACGTGATCTCGATGATGCCGCAGGTGGACGCAAGCGACGTCCCCTTCACAAGGCCGATCACCGAGTTGCAGATGCCGGGAAGCGCATTTTCCAGCGCCTCCGGCACAATAATTCTTCGCAAAATCTGCGGATAGGTCATTCCCATTGCCGTCGCAGCCTCAATCTCGCCCTTGTCGACGGACTCGAGGGCCGCGCGGAAAATCTCGCTGGTGAACGCCGCCTGGTACAGGCCGAGTGCCACAAAGGCGTAGACCATTTTCGGAATGATGTTCACATCGATGTCAGCTCCCCAGGAGTTGAAGATCCGAAGGATTGCCGGTATGCCGTAGTAGGCAACATACAGTTGGATCAGCATCGGTGTACCCCGCATCAGGGAGAGGAACGCCGAGGCGATCGGGCTCAGAATCTTCACTTTTTTGTAGCGGATAATGGCGAGCACCAATCCGATGATGATCGATACTAAAAACGCCAGCCCCGCCAACTCCAGCGTGATCGGGATTTTCTTTACCAGATGAGGTATTCTCGACCACATGAGCTTCACGCTGAAATAGTCGGAAAATTTCGTGTCCATTTTACGGGTTCCTCCCAAATCCTGCCGGTGTTAGTTGAGGTAGATAAGATC
>CADBLW010000240.1 GCA_902795625.1 uncultured Lachnospiraceae bacterium
GTACCCGCTGCACGTTCCCGGGCAACTGCCGCTCTGCCGCAGTTTCCTGCCGGAAGATCCGCCGCTTAAGCCGCAGCCCGCTCCCGGTTGTCCGCCGCGCAGGCCGCTATTCGCTCTCGGAGATCCGCCGCTCGTACCGGTTCTTGCTCTCCTCCTTCGGCACCGATGTCGGATAGTTTCCGTCGAAACATGCGCTGCAGAAGCCCTGTCCGCCCGCCAGCTCCGAAAGTCTCTCCGTCGGAAAATACCCAAGTGAATCCGCGCCGATCATCTCCGCGATCTGCGCCGTCGTGTGGGCGGTCGCGATCAGTGAGGATGTGGAATCCACATCCGTGCCGTAGTAGCACGGAAACCGGAATGGCGGCGCCGTGATCCTCATGTGGATCTCCGTTGCGCCCGCATCCCGCAGAAGCCGCACGATCTGCGCGCTCGTCGTGCCTCGCACGATGGAGTCGTCCACAAGCACCACCCGCTTGCCGTTCACCACGCTCTCGATGGGCGACAGCTTGATCTTCACCTGCGTCGAACGGTCCTTCGGCGCGATGAACGTGCGCCCGATGTACTTATTTTTCACAAGACCGACACCGTACGGAATGCCCGATTTCCGGCTGTAACCGAGAGCGGCATCAATACCTGAATCCGGAACACCGATGACGATGTCCGCCTCCGCAGGGTGCGTCTCCGCCAGGATTTCGCCGGCGAGCACACGTGAGTCGTGCACCGAGACGCCGTCGATCACGGAGTCCGGTCTCGCAAAATAAATATACTCAAACACGCAGAGACGCTTCCCCACGAAGCCGCAGTGCTCGCGCCGCGACGTCACGCCGTCCTTCGTGAACACCAGGATCTCGCCGGGTTCCACATCTCGCAGAAAATGCGCCCCGACCGCGCGAAGGGCGCAGCTCTCGGACGCAATCACATATCCGCCGCCGGGCAGGCTGCCGTAGCACAGCGGCCGGAAGCCCTGCGGATCACGCACGCAGATCAGTTTCTGAGGCGACATTAAGATCAGAGAATAGGCCCCGCGAAAATGCCCCATCGCGCGGCTGACCGCCTCCTCGATGGAAGGCGCGGTAAGTCTCTCTCGCGTCACGATGTACGCGATCGTCTCGGTATCGCTCGTCGAGTGGAAGATCGCCCCCGCAAGCTCAAGCTCCGTGCGCAGCGCGGACGCGTTGGCAAGATTGCCGTTGTGAGCGATGGCCATGCGGCCCTTCTGGTGGTTCACCTCGATGGGCTGGCAGTTGCTCCGGTTGTTTCCGCCGGTGGTGCCGTAGCGCGCGTGGGCGACCGCCATCGTACCGCCGGGAAGGTGCTCGAGAGCCTCCCCCGCGAACACCTCGCTGACAAGACCGATATCCTTGTGGGAGCTGAACACACCGTCGTCGTTGACAACGATGCCGCAGCTCTCCTGTCCGCGATGCTGCAGCGCGTAAAGCCCGTAGTAACAGGTCGCCGCCACATCGGTCACCTCAGGCGTGATCACGCCGAATACACCGCACTCTTCGTGGATACTGCTCATACTCTCACTCGCCCTTTCCCGCTGCTTCCGCCGTCTCCGATCCGGTGTCTTCGCTTCCCGCCGACGCACGCGCTGCCGCTGCCCCGACAAAGCCGAGGAACAGAGGATGCGGCTTGTTCGGACGGCTCTTAAACTCCGGATGATACTGCACACCCACGTGGAACGGACGCTCCGTGAGCTCCACCGTCTCCACGAGTCTGCCGTCGGGCGAGATGCCGCTCAGGGTCAGGCCATTGGCCGCAAGGACCTCGCGATACTCGTTGTTGACCTCATAGCGGTGGCGATGCCGCTCGCTGATCTGCAGCGAACCGTAGCACCGTTCCATCGTCGTCCCGGGCGTGATAACGCAAGGATAAGCGCCGAGCCGGAGCGTGCCGCCCTTGTCGACGTCCTCGCTCTGTCCGGGCATGAAATCGATGACCTTGTTCTTGCACTGCTCGTTGAACTCACCGGAGTTTGCGTCCTTGATACCCACGACATTGCGCGCGTACTCGATGACCGCGATCTGCATTCCGAGGCAGATGCCGAAGTA
>CADBLW010000241.1 GCA_902795625.1 uncultured Lachnospiraceae bacterium
AAAATCCTTCTGTCCGTCCTTCACCGGGATCAGCAGTTCATCCACCTGCAGCAGCTTGTCCGAAGTTACATTGAATTCCTCCTCCGTAAGCGCGACCAGACAGATCCCGATGGGGATACAATTTTCCCCCTCAATATCCGTGGGCCGCACCGCCAGTGTTCCGCTGCATCCGCAAACGCCGCACATAAGAACCAATATGATCAGTATGCTAATCGTCTTCTTCATTGTTCAACTCCCCGTCAAATTTCAAAATGTCACCCACGTCGCACCGCAGGTAGTAACAGATCTTGTTGATCGTCTCAAACCGCACGCCCTTGGCTTTGCCGCTTCGGAGGATGGAAAGATTGGCCTCCGTGATACCGATCATGGCGCACAGTTCTTTGGACGTCATCCCGTTCTTCTTCAGAACGTCCTCTAAATATACTTTGATTGCCATGCGCTTTCTCCTATATGTACAGCGAATTCTCTTCCTTTACCTCCCGAGTCTCACGCATCATGTGAAGCGCTGCCGGAATGAACGCGATCACGATAAGCTCCGACACCGGCAGGATCAGGCTGATGTCAAACGACAGCAGGCGGTTGATGCACAACAGCTGTCCTACGTTGTACGCCGCCACGCCCAGAAGATACACGACGATCGCAACGACACAGAACACGGTAAACCTGCGCACTCTCTGCTCGTTGGCTTCGGTCGCACCGTCGGTCCGGTAGCTCCGGACGATGCGCCCGGTGAGAAGGAACGTGACCGACAGTCCAAGCTGTGTGATCGCGGAAAATACTCCCTTCCAGATTGCAAATGCACGATCCGCCGTGTCCGTGACAGGCATTCCCTTCACGGTGTCAACAAGCGAGATCACCTCCCAGACCGCAAATACCGCAAGCACGATACATGCGAGCGCGCACAGGCGCACGATCTGCCGAAACGTCTCGTCTCTTGTACCCTTCAGCAGCTTAAGACAGAAGCGAAGGACGAGGTAGCACATCAGCAGCGAATAAAAGGACGCCCCGATGGTAGCGATCCTTACCTCCGTATCCACCAACGGCTTGGCAAGCATGTCCCAGTCTCCGATCAGGATCGGATTGACGGACAGATAAAGAGCCACCGCCTCCGCGATCGCGATCGGGATCAGACAGAAATCAATTTTTCCCGCTTTCTTCCTTGCGAGGAGCACCACAAGCACGGCAACCGGGATCAGGCTCAGGATCACAAATATCCCCCACGCACACACATTGCCGAATGTCCCGGACAGCGACATGTTTCGCAGCATTACCCCCACCTGGCGAAACGGAAATCCCAATACTTTCATAGGCACCTCCATAGTGCAAATTATTGTTTTACGATAATAACGTATCATTTAAATTATCGTTTGTCAATAATTTCTTTTGAATTTTACGAAAAATAATGAGGCCACCGTTTCGATGACCTCGTTCTCAATACAATATCCTTTTTTATTTCTGTGCACTCCGCTCCCGCTCCAGCGCGTCCCGCCTGGAGTACACACAGCCGCAGTAGTTCTGGCGGTACAGCCCGTACACCTCCGAGAGCCGCACCGATTCCGCGTAGCCGCCCTTCTTCTTGAAGTCGGAGACAAGATACTTCGGCAGATTGCCTGACGCAGTTCCTTCCGCGCCGGTTTCGTCCGGCAACAGAGCAAGTAACTCCGCCTCCGCCTCCTCCCCGATCCGGTTGAGCAGTGCCGCATCCTTCTGGGGACTGATGGTCAAAGTCGTCGCAAAATACTCCGCTCCCGTTTCCGCAGCCATCCTCGCGGTGTACTGCAGTCTAAGCCGGAAACAAGCCTCGCAGCGCTTTCCCCGCTCCGGCTCATTTTCCAGACCCTTCGCGATCTCGTAAAATTCCTCGGGGCGGTACTCCGGAACAACAACCTCCACCGGATACTTCACCGGCAGCTCGCGCACAAGCCTTTTTAGCTCCTCTGCGCGCTTGTCAAACTCCGCTGCCTCCGTGATGTTCGGGTTATAGTAGCAGATCGTCACATGAAAATGTTCCGCAAGAACCGTCAGCACATAACTGCTGCACGGAGCGCAGCACGCGTGAAGAAGCAAGGTCGGCACATGATCTTCTGCGTCGACCTTGACAATCATTTCATCCAGTTCTCTTTGATAGTTTCTCTGATTCATAAAATATCAATACGCAGCCAGGATCTCCGTAAGCGCAGCAACTAACGTTTCCATCTCCGCGTCGGTTCCCACGGTAATCCGAAGGTAATTATCGATGCGGGGCTTGTTCCAGTAGCGGACAAAAATGTCCCGTTTCTTGAGCTCCTCGAAGATTACCTTAGCAGGAACACGGTTGTGCGTCGCAAAATAAAAGTTCGTCGCGGACGGAAGGATCGCAAAGCCCAGCGCCTCCAGACGCGGTTTGAACGCCTCTCTCGTCGCGATGACCGCCGCGGTGGTCTTCTTCATATACGCCACATCCTTCATGGCAGCCGCACCGGCCTGAATCATCGGCGTGCTCATCGTATAGGAATTGTATGCGAATTTCACCGCCTTGATGGCGTCGATCAGCGCCTTCGAGCCCATGGCAAAACCGACACGCATGCCGGCACCGCTTCTGGATTTGGAGTATGTCTGCACAACCAGAAGGTTGTCGAACTCCTTGATCATCGGCAGTACGCTCTCACCGCCGAAGTCGATGTATGCCTCATCGATGATAACCACCGAATCCCGGTTTGCCTCGAGAATTCCGCGGATCGCGTCCGTCGGAAGAGCCACCCAAGTCGGAGCGTTCGGGTTCGCGATCACGATGCCTCCGTTTTCCGTCTTATAATCCTCAGGATTGATCCGGAAGTCCTCCGTCAGAGGGATCTGCCGGTACGGAATGCGGAACAGCTCCGCCCAGACATCGTAGAAGGAATAGGTGATGTCCGGGAACAGCACGGGCTTGTCGCTTGCGAAAAATGTCAAAAACGACATGCCCAGCACATCATCCGAACCGACGCCGACGAACACCTGATCCGCCGGAACGCCGTACACGTCGGAGATTGCGTTCACAAGCTCCGCGGCCGTCGGGTCCGGGTATTTTCGAAACGCCGCACCGTCGGCCGCCTGCAATACAGCGACTGCTGCCGGCGACGGCGGATACGGGTTTTCATTGGTATTCAGTTTGATCACAGGGCGCTGCGGCTGTTCCCCGGGAACATACGGAACAACGCGGCGCACATTATCCTGCCAATTTCCCATTTTTCCACACTTTCATTGGTTTATTTTCTGAACAAATGCAGCATCGGACTTACCCGAAACCGCAGGTTTTTGTTGAATCAATACAGTTACAGCCCGTACTCCTCCGCGAGCGCCTTGAACCCGGGAAGGGAGCGCTCAATCATATCGTAGGATACGCAGTATGCGAGTCTCACATAGCCCGGACCTCCGAAGCCCGTGCCTGCCACCATGAGAATGCGGTGCTTCTTAGCTGCTGCGACGAACGCCTTGTCGTCTCCGTCCGGCGCCTTCACGAACAGGTAGAACGCACCCTGGGGCTTGATGCAGGAGAAACCGTACTCGGTGAGCTTTCCGTAGAGAAGCTCGCGGTTGCGGTTGTAGATCTCCACGTCAACCTTTGCGTCCTGGCAGCGTCCGACTGCCTTCTGGATCAGCGACGGTGCGTTGACAAAACCGAGAACACGGTTTGCCGCCGTGGCGCCCGGAATGATCTCATCGGCATCGTCAAGCTCGTCCGGCAGCACCAGATAGCCGATGCGCTCGCCGGGCAGGGACAGCGACTTGCTGTAGGAGTAGCCCACAATTGTATTGTGATAGTATTTCGTCAGATACGGCACGGTAACTCCGTCGTACACGAGCTCGCGGTACGGCTCGTCAGCGATCATGTAGATGCTCGTCCCGTACTCCTTCTCCTTTGCGCACAGCACATCCGCGATCTTCTTGATCATTTCCTCGGGATACACAACGCCCGTGGGGTTGTTCGGAGTGTTGATGATGAGCGCCTTCGTCTTCGGCGTGATCACC
>CADBLW010000242.1 GCA_902795625.1 uncultured Lachnospiraceae bacterium
GTCATACCCGAACATGTGGGAGGCAACAGCCGGAGGTTCGGCACTCAAAGGGGAAACCGCGGAAGACTGCGCGAGGAGGGAACTGCGCGAAGAGACCGGTATTGTGTCGGACAGCCTGACCGAGCTAAGGAGATTTCCCTGGGATCCGACGCGCTGTGTCTATGTTGAGTACCTGTGTCTCACCGACTGTGATAAGACCTGCGTCAAATTACAGGAGGGAGAAACGATCGCTTATAAGTGGGCAACTGCCGAGGAAATCTGCAGAATGACGCCCGAGGAACTGTTAAGCGAAAGAATGAGAAAGTATATCCGATCCAAGCATACGGATCTGGAATAGCTTTATTTTCCGAAAGAGGAACGAACACATTGAAAGCATTGATCATTAATTGCAGCCCGGTCAAAACCGGCGCGACTGCGGAGATCGTCCGCATTGTTGAGGGGGAACTCTCAGCGCACTATGACACCAAATGTATCTGTATTGATGACTACAGGTTCGATTTTTGCAGGGGATGCCGCACCTGTCACAGAACTGCCCGATGCATCATGGATGATGATGTCAGCCGGATCATGAAGGAATTTGACGAGGCGGATGTGATCGTTTCGGTTTCCCCGTCATACTGGGCAGACATCCCCGGCCAGTTCAAGGCATTTATCGACAGATGCACGCCATGGTGTGACACCCATGAACCGCATGCTTCGATAAGGGAGGGGAAGAGAGGCTTTGCCATCGCTCTTCGGACCGGACCGGGTATGCATGAATGTGACAGGATCATTCAAAGCATCGAGCATTTTTACGGACACTTGCATATTGCCTGCGCCGGTCATCTCGGACTCACGTCGATCGAGTACAAGGAAAATGTGGAAGAGAGACGGACAGAGATCACGGACTTTTGCAGAACTATAAGGGAAACATGATGGATATGGATAAGGATACTGCATTTGCCGACAAGTGTTGAGTATATTCTAAAGTGTGGTTGTTAAAGAAAAAAAGTTTTGTAACCTTCCTAACCGGTGGCACCATACCGCCACTATAGGGGTGAAAGCTTTCAGAAACAAGTGGGGACACAAAACAATGACTAAGGAACAGATGGAGCAGGTCGTGCTGGCCAACATGCAGAAGATTTATCTGTATTGTGTGCGCAGGCTCGGAAATGCGACGGACGCAGAGGATGTGGCGTCGGATGTTACCGTGGAGCTGCTCAGCTCGTACTCCAAAGTGAGGGACGACAAGGCGGTGCTCGGGTATGTATGGGCGGTCGCGGACAACCTGTGCAGGAACTACTGGCGCAGGGCGGCGAAGCAGGCGACTGTGGAGATTCCCGAGGATTACGTCGGTATGTACCAGATCACCGCGGAGGAGGACATGATCCACAAGGAGGATATTTCCCTCCTGCGGCGCGAGCTGGCGCTCTTAAGCAAAACATATCGCGAGGTCATGATCGGGCACTACATCCGCAGGGAGAGCTGTGAGGAGATATCGCAGAAGCTGAACATCTCCGTGACCAACGTGAAGCAGTATCTGTTCGAAGGCAGAAAGAAGGTTAAAAAAGGTATGGAAATGCAGAGAGAATACGGCGTATACAGCTACGCACCCGAAAAATTTTCCTTTGACTTCTGGGGGGATAATTCCACCGGATACTGGGAGCTGTTCCAGAGAAAGCTTCCGGGAAGCATCATGTTGTCGGTCTGGGACAAGCCGAAGACTTTGGAGGAACTCAGCACGGATGTCGGCGTCGCGATGCCGTATCTGGAGGAGGATGTCGCGAAGCTTGAGGACCTCAGACTCCTGGTCAAGAAGGGCGGCAAATACCACTGCGGACTGGTCATCTACGACAACGCTTTCATGAGTGAAGTGCGCGCCGCGGCAGCGGACGCGATCCGGGAAAATATCGACCGGATCAAGGCAGCGGTCGAGAAGGGCAAGGGTTTTCTGGCCGATACGGATTATCAGTGCTATCAGGACGACGAGAACGTGAGGGGATGGTTCATCCTGATGCTCATCTTCTGGGAGGCGGTACAGCAATCGGAAGGCAAGATGAAGACGCAGCTTACATTCCCTCGCCTGGCGAACGGCTACAACGGCTATGTGATGGGAATGCGTGGGGAGATCAAGCGGACGATGGCCGGTATCTACGGCAGATACACGATGAAGAACGGTTATCTTCGCGTTTTGAATTACAATGCTCTGACGGACAAAAACGTGAATCCCTTTGCGAAGGGAGTGCGCGAGGTGCTGCTCGCGTGCGAGGCGCGTCTCGGTGAAACCTCGGAGCTGGAGACGCTCACCGAGCTGATCGAGAACAAGATCGTTCATGTTGAGGACGGGAAGATCTGTCCGAATTTTGCAGAGATCTCGGATAAGGACTACATGGCCATCGCCGGGAAGCTCTCGGAGGAAATCGGAGAGATGGCCGGTGTCGCCGCGAAGATCCGCGACACGGCGGCGGATGTGCTTGCCGCGAAGGTGCCGAAGGAGTACACGGAGGCACGCGAGATCGGCGGTATCGTATCCATGTGGAGCATTTTGGAAAATGTGGCTTCGGTTATCCTTGAGACCGGATACCTCACCAAAGGCACCGACGAGCAGAATGTGACGACGTTCTATTTCAAGGACTGATGTTTAACAGGATTCGGCGAATGCTTGATCCTGAACAATTGTCGACATTGCATAACGCAGATGTCTGTGGGGGATTGGGGGAATTACAGCCTGAGACAGCTTTATTTTCCGAAAGACCGAACGGTCGTTGGAGAATGCGAAAAATGTATGAGAAAATGATCTTGCGATGTGGGGCGAAAGATCGGGAAAGCATGACAGATTAACAGAAGTACAATGAATCAAGGAGATCAGACCGGCAGACAGAAATGTTTGCCGGTCTTTTCTTGCGCGCGGGAATGCCCGCCTAAAACTGTTTTACAATATCGTTGATGATCCGTGCGATCTCCTCCGGCGGCTCCGGCTGCTCGGCGAGAAGCCACTTGCGGACGATCGAGTAGGAGCCGTAGACGACAAACTCCTTGATGTATTTGCGGGACACCTCGGCCCGCTTGGGCGCAATGCGCTCCTCCAGCTGGCGCGTGAGCTGCGTGTGTGAGAACACCTTTTCCAGAAACCCGGTGGAGGCGGCCGACATCAGCAGGACGCGGCAGGCGTCGCGGTGGGTGTTGATGTAGGTCAGGATGTTCAGCAGGCTGTAGATGTTCTCGGACTCCTGCAGGTTGATCTCGAGCTCGTGGAGAAAGTCCGCCTCAATATCGTTCAGAAGGTCGTAAGGGCTCCCGTAGTATTTGTAAAATGTGGTCCGGTTGATCTCCGCGCTCTGGCAGATCTCGTAGACCGTAACCTTCTCGATCGGTTTGCTCTCAAGCAGCTGCACGAGAGCTTCCTTCAGCATTCTTTTTGTCACGCGGATGCGCTGATTTTCCATGGTTTGATCCCCTTTTTGTAACGCTTGACAAACTCAACAAATCCGGCCGAAGTGTTGACTTTACAACGTTTGCAATGTGTTTTGTAAAAGAATAAACAAAACGAAGTAAACAGTCTGTTGATTTTCAACAACGAATTGATATCATACTATTGCGCTGGTAATACTTTGTCAAGAGGTGAGTTGTTTTGAAACGAATAGCTGATTTTATTGTGGAGCGCAGACTTTGGATCGTGACCGCGGTGCTGATCGCTGCGGTGGTCTGCGCGCTTTTGATCCCGAAGGTCGGGATCGTGACCGATATGTCCGAGTATTTGCCGGACGACTCGAACATGAAGATCGGTACGGACATTATGAAGGAGGAGTTCCCGGACTCGGCGGACTACTCAATCCGCGTGATGTTCAAGGGGCTGAGCGACGAGGAAAAGTCAGCCATGGCGAAGAAGCTCGCCGCGATCGAAAATGTCGCGAACGTCGATTACGTGCAAGGCGACGCGGATTACAACAAGGACGGTTACACCAAATACGTCCTTCGCACGAAATATGATTACTCTTCGGACGAGGAGAAGGCCATCGAGGCTGCGCTCACCGCGGATTTTGCGGAGCA
Source organism: uncultured Lachnospiraceae bacterium (assembly GCA_902795625.1). Classification (GTDB taxonomy): domain Bacteria; phylum Bacillota; class Clostridia; order Lachnospirales; family Lachnospiraceae; genus ISDg. The sequence goes on from CADBLW010000242.1 coordinate 4,030, forward strand.
TGAGATGCAGTTTGCCAACGATGACTCTTCGGGTTCGGGAATGCCGACGTGGGTGGCGGTCGTGGCCGTCATGATCCTGACAGTCATCCTCATTGTCATGTGCAACTCCTGGATCGAGCCGTTCCTGTTCCTGTTCACCATCGGCATCGCCGTCGTGATCAACCTGGGCACCAATCTGATCATGGGCTCCATCTCGGAGACGACATTTTCCGTGGCGGCGATCTTACAGCTCGTGCTGTCTATGGACTACTCCATCATCTTAACGAACCGCTACCGCCAGGAGTGTGCGAAGACGGAGGACCGCAAGGCCGCGATGAAGTCGGCTGTTGCGGGAGCATTTTCCTCGATCTCGAGCAGCTCGGTCACCACGGTGGTGGGCCTGCTGGCACTTGTGTTCATGAGCTTCAAGCTCGGCGTGGAGATGGGTGTCGTGCTCGCAAAGGGCGTGTTCTTAAGCGTTATCTGCGTGTTCCTCGTGCTGCCGGGGCTGATCCTGTGGTTCTCCGGCTTGCTTGAGAAGACGAGGAAGCCCGCGCCGAAGATCCCGACCGGCGGGCTTGCAGGATTCTGCAGCCGCTTCCGCGTGCCGCTCTCTGTGGTGTTTGTGCTTCTGTTCATCGGAGCGTTCATCCTTCACTATCGCACGACCATCAGCTACACGATGATCGACCACGATCCCGTCGCTGAGGTGTTCGACAAGGAGAGCCAGGTCGTCCTCCTCTATGAGAACGCGGACGACGCGAGGGTCACGTCCAAGGCAGAGGATATCGTAAAATGGGACGGCGTGAAGAGCGCGACCAACCTTTCCAACACCCTCGGAAAGCAGTATACCGCGCAGGAAATGTCGGCGGTCCTGGCCGGCATGGCGGAGGGCTTCGACCTGAGTGCGGTGGAGATGCTGTATCAATACCGCGACACGATGGTCTCGCCGGAGCAGGCGGGGCACATGTCGCTTCTGGAGCTGATGTACTTCCTCCGAGACGTGGTCGCGAACAATCCGGGCTTCCGCGTGCTGATGGGCGAGGAGATCGCGCAGTACGTCGAGAAGTCAGCGGCGGAGATGGACGATGCCGCGCGTCAGATGCAGGGGCCGAAGTACTCACGCCTTGTGATCACGCTGACGATCCCCGAGGAGGGGGAGGAGTCGGAAGAATTTTTCCGGAAAATGAACGACCTGTGCAGTGACCTGACCGGACCGTACTACCTGATCGGCACATCGGCCATGAGCTATGAGATGAGTCAGTCCTTCGACTCGGAGCTGCTGCGGATCACGCTGCTGACGGCGGTGGCGATCTTCCTCGTGGTGCTGATCACTTTCCGCTCGCCCATCGTGCCGTTCATCCTCGTGCTGCTCGTGCAGTGCGGCGTGTACATCACGATCACGGTCATCGGTTTCCAGGGCTACAGCATCAACTATCTGGCACTCCTGATCGTACAGTGTATCCTCATGGGATCCATGATCGACTACGGTATCCTGTTCAGCAACTACTACCGCGAGGCGCGCAGGTCGGTCGGCGCTTCGGAGGCCCTGAAGCAGGCCTACGCCGGCTCCATCCACACGATCCTCACGTCGGGTCTCATCATCGTGATCGTGACGGTTATCTTCGGCCAATGCTTCGGCGATCCGACGATCGAGCAGATCTGCCGCACGATCTCCATCGGTGCCGGGTGTGCGATCCTGCTGATCCTCTTCGTGCTGCCGGGCGTGCTCATCTGTTTTGACCGCTTTACGGCGGGCCGCGGGCGACTGAAAGAGAAAGCCAATTAAATAAATCCTCCGGGGAGACGCTGAATTGATCGGCGTCTCCTTTCGGTTTCCGGAAATTCACGGTTTGCTCCGAAGGCAGAACGCTCCCCAAAAAGAAAAAGATATTCAATTGCCGCGCGGTTGTTTCTATGGTAAAATATGAGGAACGACACCGGATCGGAAAGGAAAGGATGGAGCATGGAATATAAGATTTCAACGGAAAATATAAGATCAGGCAAAAACGCGCTCGTGTACGGCGAAGGCGAGTGGAGCGGCGTGCTTAAGATCGCGGACAGAGTCGCCGACGATATGAAGGCGGTGTTCGGGCGGAAGCCGGAGCTGACTGCGGCAGCGGAGGCAGCGGAGAAAACGGCGATCACGATGCCGGTTCTGTTCGGAACCGTCGGGAAGAGTGCGTTGATCGCGTCCCTCGGCGCGGCCGGGATTATCGATCTCTCCGAGGTGGAGGGGAAGAGAGAAGTGTACTCCTTCACGCTTGTGAAAAACTGCCCGAAGAACCTGGTCACTGCCGGCGCGGAGGGGA
>CADBLW010000243.1 GCA_902795625.1 uncultured Lachnospiraceae bacterium
AGCGGGCCAGAAGAGCCTTCTTGGAGATCAGGGCCTGTTTCTCGTCCATTGATCAATACCTCCCAGCATGTTCTCCTTTGCAGAATATGTGAATGTGCGTCTCCCGCTATAGCGAAAGAATGTGTAACACTGTTCCGTAACACTGTTACACCTGCATTATATCGTAACACTGTTACACTGTCAATACCTTTTTTTGAAATTTTTTCTCGCATTTTTCGTTCCTTCTGCAAAACTCCTCAGTTCCGCCCGCATGTGTTTCGTTCCGACCGGAAAATTTTGTCGGGGCACCCGTAAATTCCTCCCATAAATTTCCTGTTTCGCCTCGTATCTTGGGTGTATAATGAGTGAAAGCCGTGTGGGGGCTAAGGGAAAGGAGTTATACATGAGATCATTTTTCGTAAAAACAAAAGGACTTCCGCGAAGGTTCGCGGCCGTTGCGCTCGTGATCGCGATGATGACCTCGCTGTTTGGGTGCAGCAGAGGACTTAAGAACGCGGTGGCGCTTGCGGAGCCGGAGTCGGGGGCATCGAGCTCGGGAGTGGACAAGGTCGCGCTGGACGGAACATTTTACGCGGCATACAGGGCATACGCGCTCGAGATGTTCCGGCTGGCTCACAAGGATGCCGGCAAATCCTTCGCAATCTCGCCGTTCTCGGTGATGTTCACGCTCGCCATGGTTGAGAACGGCGCGTCGGGGGAGACGCTGTCGCAGATGGAGGAGATGTTCGGGATGCCGAGGGACACCATGAACGGGTATCTCTCTTCGCTCATCGACCAGTGGTCGAAGGACAACGGGCTGTGGATCGCCAATTCCGTCTGGCTGAACAATTCCGTCGCGGACAATGTCAGGAAACAGTTCCTGGACATATGCTCGAAGACATATCGGGCTTCGGCCTTCCGGGCGCCCTTTGACGGATCGACGGTCAGCGACATCAACAACTGGGTCAGCAATAACACCGACGGGATGATCCGCGATTTTGTAAAGGAGCTGGATCCCTCTTTGTTGATGATGCTTGTCAACGCGGTGCTGTTTGATCAGGGCTGGGAGAAGCAGTTCGTAAAGGATAAGACACAGAAAAATGAGCCGTTCTACGGGGAGGACGGACAGCAGATCGGCGAGGTCGACCTCATGTGCGAGACGAAGAACGGCTCGTATTACCGCGATGAGCTGTGCACCTCCGTGAGCAAGACCTATGAGGATTACGATTTCAGGTTCCGCGTCTACCAGCCGCGGGAGGGAGTGAGCCTTGAAACATTGATCGAGGCGTTGACCCCAGAGTATATGCGCGCAACGCTCGAGCCCGCCAACCAGCATGAGGCGGAGGTTACGCTGCAGCTGCCGAAGTTCACGACAGATTACCGCTGCGATAACATGGAGAGCATCCTCATGGCGATGGGAATGACGGAGGCGTTCAACGGAGGCCTGACGGAGATCGTTGACGGCAATGACCTGATGATCGATTTCGTCATCCACCAGGTGCGCATCGAGGTGGACGAGGAAGGCACCCGTGCCGCGGCGGCGACGGGCGTAGGAGTGAAATTGTCTGCGGCGCCGGCATATCCCGATCAGATCACGGTCCGCCTTGACCGGCCTTTCGTGTACATGATCCTCGCCGGCGACAACCAGATCCCGATCTTTATGGGAACATATGAAGGAAAATGAAAGAACACTGCAAACAGTGAGGGAGAGAAGGGAGTACAATGAACAAGAAGAAACACAACTTACTGCGCAAAATGACGGCGCTCACGATGTCGGTCATGCTGATGTTCGCGGTCACCGCGTGCGGTGACAATGTGCCGGACCGGCCCGGCGTGACAACGACGCCAACGGCCGAAGCTACGCCGGGGACGGATCCCGCGACGACACCGGACGCAGCGCCGACCGGAGCAGAACAGGGGATGGGCTCCGGGACAACTGAGCTGACCGGAAGCTCGGGAGCAGCGCCGGCGACTAAGACGATGGATGAGACGATGCGCGCGGCGTACGCGTCATTTGCCTACGACTTGTTTAATTCATGCGCGAAGGGCAGCGGGAAAAACTGCCTTGTGTCACCATTTTCCGTGTACACCGCGCTGGCGATGCTCGCCAACGGCGCGGACGGCAACACGGCGGCGCAGTTCAACAGCGTGATGGGTCTGAACGAGGAACAGCGCAACGCGTACATGGCGGCGTGGATCGCGGAGCTGACGGGGCAGAGCGATGTGACATTTTCCTGCGCGGACTCCGTCTGGGTGTCCAACCGGTTCCGCGACATCGTGAGGAAGGAATTCCTTGCGGCGTGTGCGGATTCGTACCGCGCGGAGGTGTTCGCGGCGGAGATGAACAACGGCACGGTGGATGACATCAACAACTGGACGTACAAAAACACGGACGGCATGATCCAAAAGATCCTTGAGTACGGCGACATCGATCCCGCTGTCATAGCAATCCTGGCCAATGCCATCACGATGGATGCCAAGTGGGCGGAGCCCTTCGCCGATGACAACATCCGCAAGGACGGGGTGTTCACCCACGCGGACGGGAAACAGGAGACTGCTGAGATGATGGCCGGCGAAGCGGACCGTTGTTATCTGGAAAATGACGTCTTCACCGGGTTCACCAAGAGCTACAAGGGCGGTAACTTCAAGTACGTGGCGCTCCTGCCGAAGGAGGGCGTGAGTATGGAGGACGCGCTTGCGGCCCTGAACGCGGAGACTGTGGATTCGCTTTTTGCCAAACGAGTGAACGCCAAGGTCAACATCTACATGCCGAAGTATAAGACGGAGTACAAAAAGGAACTGAAGAATCAGCTTATCGCACTCGGCCTGAGCGACATGTTCGACCCGGGTTGCGCGGATCTGTCGCGCATGGTGACGACGGGAATCAACTACGTCGACCGTGTGCTCCACAAGACCTACCTCTCGCTGGACAACGAGGGAACGCGCGCGGCGGCCGTTACGCTCATTGTGACGAAAAACTATGAGGGCACGATCGAGGAGTCGTACTATGTTGCGCTTGACCGCCCGTTCATCTACATGATCGTGGACAGCAACAATCTGCCGCTGTTCATCGGAACGTATCAGTAAGCTACGGAGGAAAAAGAAATGTTCGCTAAACTATTGAAGGACAGGACAATACGGAAAATGATCGCGCTTCTGTGCGCGGTCGTCATGGTGTTTTGCTGCGCTGCCTGCGGCTCGGCCGCCGACCCCTCGCTGAGAAAGGAAAAATCGGAGACCGCGGATCCCACCAAGGCACCGACGGAAAACCCGGCGAACCCCACGGAGGCACCGGAGGATCCTACAGCGACACCGACAACGCCTCCGGCAGATCCTACCGGAGCACCCGTCTCCGGCGGATCTACGGAACTGACCGGCGGCTCCTCGGGCAGCCCCGCGGAGACGAAGGAGCCCGACGATGTGATGCGCGAGGCGTATGAAACCTTTGCGTACCGCATGCTCAAGGCGATTCCGGGAGGAGAGACGAGAATGATCTCGCCGTTCTCCATCTACACGGCACTGGCAATGCTCGACAACGGAGCTGAGGCCAACACCCTCGCGCAGATCGACAGCCTTCTCGGATTGACGGAGGCGGAGCGCAACGCCTATATGGCGGCGTGGATCCGGAGGCTTACGGAGAGTCAGGAGGGGGCAGTCTTCACCAACGCCGATTCCATCTGGGTCAAGAGCGCTTTGGAGAAGGCAGTTCCGAAGGCATTCCTCGACACCTGCGCGCAGTACTATAAGGCTGCTGTATTTTCCGCAGCGATGGATGCCGGAACCGTCAACGATGTGAACGGCTGGGTGAAAAAGAACACGATGGGCATGATCGACAAGATCGTGGATGAGCTTTCTCCCGCAACCGCCATGATCCTGATCAACGCCATCGCGCTGGATGCCAAGTGGTGGGATCCCTTCCTCACGGACGCCATCCGCCCGGACTACACCTTCACGAAAGAGGACGGCACGACAACAAAGGTTGACATGATGTTCGGCGAGGCCGATCACGGCTATCTGGAAAATGAGCTTTGCTCCGGTTTCACGAAGTCCTACAAGGGCGGAGAGTTCAAGTATGTGGCGCTCCTGCCGAAGGAGGGCGTGACCATCGCGCAGCTTGTGGATTCGCTGCAGCCCGGAGTGGTGAAGAGCCTCTGGGAGAACGAGAAGAGGGGAGAAGTGCATATCGGACTTCCGAAGTATGAGGAGGAGTATTCTCTCCTGCTGAACGACGTGCTGAAGGAGCTCGGCATGACGGAAGCGTTCGACGAGTACACAGCGCAGTTCGGGCGGCTGGTGGATCCGAGCGTGACAAGTGTCTACGTGAGCAAGGTGCTTCACAAGACATTCATCAGCGTCGACAACGAGGGCACCAAGGCAGCGGCCGTGACGGCCATCGTCATGGACGAGGCGACGGCGATCGGGCCGGAGAACATCTACCGAGTGGTTCTGGACCGCCCGTTCGTGTACATGATCGTGGACTCCGAAGGAATGCCGATTTTCCTCGGAACGTATGAAGGATAATAATTCTACAATGGTAGAATGACCGCCATGTTCAACGCCGTACACGCAGCGGCGGCACGGACAAGGGAAGAAGAGAGCGGAAACGGCGCATCGCCTGTATGGGCGGTGCGCTGTTTGTATGTGGGCAGACGCGCTGTTTTCCTTGCAAAAAGCGCGATTTTGTATTAACATATGCTTGTGTTACTATGCGCGTATATGCGCACGCGCGCGCTATACGCGAGCGTGAGAACGCGGAGGTGAAA
>CADBLW010000244.1 GCA_902795625.1 uncultured Lachnospiraceae bacterium
CGCCTCGTTTCAGTCAGCCGTCGCCGACGCTTCCCAGGGAAAAGCCGTCTGGGAGGCCTCCGACCCGGTCTGGTACTCCGACATTGACGGGAAGATCATAATCCACGAAAATGTAACTCTTTTGTAACAGTTGCGCGGCATTTGTAACCGAATCGTAACCTGGCGTCGGTTTACACGATATGCTTTTTGTGGTATACTTTATGCGTGGTTACTATGCTTATTTCCGCGGGAACGGGTCGGTGAAACCCTTTCCGACGCTCCCGCAGAGAGGATCCCCGCAGGGACGGCGCGTGGGGCGCCGCAGTTTCGGATCCGCATTTTACGCGTAAGAAGAAAGCAGGCATAACGTATGAATTACAGTCATTACAACATCATTCGCAAGCAGAAATATCTGAAATCGCCGGTACGGCGGTTCTACAGCATGCTGCGCATCTGGCTTTTCCGCATCGCGCTGGTAGGACTTGTCTTCATTATCGTCGCGGGAAGCTTTTCCGCGTACGGTGCTTACCAGGGCGCCATTTCCACGGCACCGAGCATCGACGGCATCGATGTGCATCCCGACATGTTCTCATCGAAGATCTACTACCCGGACGGCAGGGAGATCGTCGAGCTGGTCGGCGCGGGAACGAACAAGATCTACGCTCCGATCGACACCATCCCCCAGAAGGTCCGCGACACCTTCGTCGCGATGGAGGATGAGCGTTTCTATCAGCACCGCGGTATTGACGTACGCGGTATCTTCCGTGCAGCATTTTCCGTAGTCAAGGTAAGAGGCCTGAAGTACGGTGCGAGTACCATCACGCAGCAGCTCCTGAAGAACCAGGTGTTCGGCGGCGGTAACGAGCGAAGCTCGGTGGACAAGCTTGTCCGTAAGGTTCAGGAGCAGTATCTTGCCGTCAAGCTCGAGGACAAGATGGACAAGGAAACCATCCTCGAATACTACCTCAACACCATCAACCTCCGCAACGGTGCCTTCGGCATCGGCGATGCCGCTCAGCGCTACTTCGGCAAGGATGTCAGCGAGCTCACCATCTCGGAGGCCGCGGTCATCGCACCGGTCGCATACTTCCCTTCCGGCATGAACCCTCTTCGTCATGAGGAGGACAACCGCCGTCGTCGCGAGGACTGTCTGAACAACATGCTCAACGCAGGCCTCTGCACGCAGGAAGAATACGACGAGGCGATCGCCGACACCGACGATGTGTATCTTCGTCTGCAGCGCCAGGCCGAGATCACCGATCCCGTTTCGTCGCAGCAGTACTCCTACTTCGTCGATGAGCTGATCGAACAGCTTCTCGATGACCTGCAGGCCAAGGGCTATTCGGCGCAGGCTGCCAACTCGCTCCTGTACACCGGCGGTCTTAGGATCTACACGACGCAGGATCGTCAGGTTCAGGATATCCTGGATTCGTACTTCACGAACGAAGAGTATTTTCCGAAGATCAAGTCCGGCTCCTACTATGAGCTTGCAAAGACCTACGCGCTCTCCTTCGTCAGCACCGACGGAAAGATTACCAAGCACTATCATCTTAACGACCTGCTGAAGTATTATTCCAATTACAAGGATTCCTCGAAGCTGTTCTACCACAAGAGCGGCAGCACCGGAATCAGCGTATATACAACGGACTACGAAAAATTCGGCGAGATGATCGACGAATTCAAGGAGGCCATGACGGAGCAGTTTGAGAAGGACAACCCGGGCGTTAAATACAACGAGCCCCTGGAGTCCCGCGCCTTCTCCCTGCAGCCGCAGTGCGCAATGGTCATCATGGATCAGCACACCGGCCAGGTCGTCGCGCAGTATGGCGGCCGCGGCGAGAAAGTCGGCAACCGTGTCCTGAACCGCGCGAGCAACACCTACCGTCAGGCAGGTTCCACCTTCAAGGTTCTCGCGTCGTTCCTGCCCGCCATCGACGTGTGCGGCTACACGCTCGCAAGCGTTTTCGATGACTGCTACTTTGTATATCCGAACAGTACCGAGGAGGTTCGAAGCTGGTACAACTACTTCAAGGGCCTCTCGACCATCCGCGAGGGTATTTACGACTCGCGAAATGTCGTAGCGTGCCAGTGTATGATCGCCGTCACGCCGGAGATCGGTGTCGCCACCCTCCAGAAGCTCGGCTTTTCCCGCATCGATACGGACGGCAGCGACGGTCTTGCGGACTTCAACGTTTCCATCGCACTCGGCGGTCTCACCAACGGCTGCTCCGTGCTGGAGATGACGGCTGCCTATGCCGCTATCGCCAACGAGGGTATCTATAACAAGCCGCGTTACTACACGGTAGTTTACGACCACGACGACAACATTCTTCTCAATAACATCAAATCCTCGAGGCAGGTTATGAAGCCTTCGACTGCATACCTGCTCACGAGCGCGATGGTAGACACCACCAAGATCGGTACCGGTTCAACCTGTAAGTTCAAGGATCTGTACAACATTCCGATCGCCGGTAAGACCGGTACCGCGCATGACAACGTCGACCTCTGGTTCGCAGGCTTCACTCAGTGGTACACCGCAGTGATCTGGAGCGGTTATGACAACAACCTGCCACAGACCAACAACCAATACTACCGATACCTATGGCGATATATCATGGAAGACGTGCATAAACTCAAGGGCTACGGCTACGACGAGAACGGAAAGCTGATACGCGAGGAGGATCTGGCGTTCCCGATGCCGTCGTCCATCGTCACCGCAAGCATCTGCACCAAGTGCGGCAAGCTTGCCGTTCCCGGTCTCTGTGATGCCTATGCCGGCGGCAACTGCATCAAGGAAGAGTTTTTTGAGAACGGTACCCAGCCGTACGAACTGTGTACCTGCCACGAGCGTGTGGTCATCTGTGACGAGTCCGGA
>CADBLW010000245.1 GCA_902795625.1 uncultured Lachnospiraceae bacterium
AGAAACTTCTGTTCATGGGACAGGATATGGCCCAGCTCGCAGAGTGGAATGAGGAGAAGAGCCTCGAGTGGCACCTGCTGACCGATAAGGTTGACGGAGACAAGGGCGGCACGCTGAACGCGAAGATGCACGCGATGGTCAGGGACCTCAACGCGATCTACACCTCGCATCCGGCTCTGTACAAGCTCGACCAGGATCCGGACGGCTTTGAGTGGATGAGCTGCCTCGACGCCGACCACAGTATCGTGACGTTCGTCCGCAAGACGGAAAATCCTGCGGAGTCGCTGTTCGTGGTATGCAACTTCACACCGGTTGTCTACGAGAAGCAGTCCATGGGTGTTCCGTTCCCCGGCAAATACAAGGAAATCTTCAACTCCGACGCCGTGCAGTACGGCGGCAGCGGCAACACGAACCCGAGACTGAAGCAGTCGAAGGAGGAGCGTGTGGACGGCCGTGACAACTCGATCCAGATTACGATCCCGCCGCTCGGATGCGCGATCTTCACGTGCACTCCGATCCTGAAGGAGAAGAACTGACAATGAAAGAGTTTTTGCAATATCTGTATAAAGGCGATTTTCCGGAAGCGCTGGCGATGTTTTCGTCGGTGGCTCTTCGGCTCGTGCTCGCCTTCCTGCTTTGGTGGCTCGGACGGAAAGTGATCCGCCGGCTGGCGGCGCTGATCGAGCGGGGGCTCTCCGTGAGTCAGCAGAAGGGCATGGACAGCGGACTGGCTAAATTCCTGCTGTCACTGTGCCGTGTCGGAATGTACACGATCCTGTTTGTCCTTTTGTTTGAACTGCTCGGGCTTCCGATCACATCGGTGGCGGCGATCCTCGGCTCTGCGGGTCTCGCGATCGGCCTTGCGCTTCAGGGAAGCCTGTCGAATTTCGCGGGCGGCGTCCTGATCCTTCTGACGAGGCCGTTCCGTGTCGGGGACTATATCGTAGCATCGGGCCTTGAGGGCACCGTGAAGGACATCGGGATCTGCTACACAAGGCTGCTCACGACGGATAACCGCACGGTCATCCTGCCGAACGGCAGTCTGGCCAATTCCAATCTGGTCAATGTCTCTGCCGAGCCCACACGTCGTGTGGACCTCGTCGTGCCGATCTCTTATGACGATGATATCCGAAGCGTCCGCTCGATGCTTCTGGAGCTTGCGGAGGCGGAGGAGCGCGTGCTCAAGGACAAGCCTGTCGAGGTGCTCGTGAAGGAGTTCGGCGACAGCTCCGTCAACCTGTTCTTCCGCAGCTGGGTGAAGAAGGAAGACTACTGGGCGGTTTATTTTTCGCTGATGGAGGAGATCCGGTACGCGATGAAGGAACGCGGGTTCACAATCCCGTTCCAGCAGATCGATGTTTCTATCACTTCCGGGGCTACGCCCCGTCCGTGATAGCGCCTCCGGCAGGATCGCAGGCGTGTGCAGAGGAAGGTGCTTCGCACCGCACACGCCGCGGCAAGAACGCTGGAGCGTTCTTGATTGAAAAGGGCTGAGAAGAAGGACGAGAAGTAAAAACAGAAATAAATGATCCGAGGTAATGGAACTATGGTGGAGAAACTGACCGATATATTCGGCGTGGATGCATTTAACGAGACCGTGATGCGGGAGCGTCTTCCGAAGGAGACCTTCGAGGCGTGGGAACGCGCGATGGAGCGCTCCGAGCCGCTGACCAGCGAGGTCGCACAGGTGATCGCCGGCTGCATGAAGGACTGGGCGATCGAGCGCGGCGCGACGCATTACACGCACTGGTTCCAGCCTCTTACGGGTGTGACGGCGGAGAAGCACGACTCGTTCATCACGCCGGCACCGGGCGGCAAGGCGATCATGGAATTTTCCGGCAAGGAGCTCATCAAGGGCGAGCCGGACGCATCCTCGTTCCCGAGCGGCGGTTTGCGCGCTACGTTTGAGGCGCGCGGATATACGGCGTGGGATTTTACGTCACCGGCATTCCTTCGTGAGGATGCCTCGGGTGTGACGCTGTGCATCCCGACCGCGTTCTGCTCCTACACGGGCGATGCGCTGGATATGAAGACCCCGCTGTTGCGGTCCATGGCTGCTATCAACAAGCAGGCTGTCCGTATCCTTAAGCTGTTCGGGCATGATGACGTGAAGCGCGTTGAGTGCTCGGTCGGAGCAGAACAGGAGTATTTCCTGATCGACCACGCGAATTACATGAAGCGTGAGGATTTGATCTTTACCGGCCGCACGCTGTTCGGAGCGAAGCCTCCGAAGGGACAGGAGATGGACGACCACTACTTCGGAAGCCTGAAGGAGCGAGTCGGTTCGTTCATGAAGGAGCTCAACCGTGAGCTCTGGAAGCTCGGTATTTACGCGAAGACGCAGCACAACGAGGCTGCGCCCGCGCAGCACGAGCTTGCGCCCTTCTATACGACAGTCAATATTTCAACAGACCATAACCAGCTGATCATGGAGTGCATGAAGAAGGTGGCAAAGCGCCACGGTCTCGAGTGCCTGCTGCATGAGAAGCCGTTCGCAGGTGTAAACGGATCCGGCAAGCACAACAACTGGTCGCTTGTCACGGACACCGGCAAGAACCTCTTGAACCCCGGCAAGACGCCGAACGAAAATGTTCAGTTCCTGCTGTTCTTAACTGCGGTTCTGGAGGCGGTTGACAACCATGCGGATCTGCTGCGGCTTTCCGCGGCCAACCCGGGCAACGACCATCGTCTCGGTGCCAACGAGGCGCCTCCGGCGATCGTTTCCGTGTTCCTCGGAGAGCAGCTTGACGACGTTGTCACGCAGCTCGTGGAGACCGGTGAGGCAAAGCGCCTGAAGAAGGAGGGACGCCTCTACACGGGTGTGTCCACGCTGCCTTCCATCGGCCGTGACGCGACGGACAGAAACCGCACGTCGCCGTTCGCATTTACCGGAAACAAGTTTGAGTTCCGTTCCGTCGGTTCCTCGATGTCGATCGCGGACGCGAACACGACGATCAATACCATCGTGGCTGAGACGCTGGAGCACTTCGCCGACATTCTTGAGAAAGCGGATGATTTCGAGCAGGCCGTGCATGACCTGATCAAGACGTCGCTCGCGGAGCATGAGCGCATCATCTTCAACGGCAACGGCTACGCAAAGGAGTGGGTCGAGGAGGCAGAGAGACGCGGGCTTCCGAACCTTCGCTCCATGGTGGACGCGATCCCGGCGCTTGTGACCGACAAGGCGATCGCGACCTTCGGTCATCAGGGAGTATTTACCGAGACTGAGCTTCGCAGCCGTGCGGAGATCGACTACGAGATTTACGCGAAGGCGATCAATATCGAGGCGCGCACGATGATCTCGATGGCGGGCTGCAAATACATCCCGTCCGTGATCCGGTTCACGACACGTCTCGCAGACTCCATCAAGACGGTGACGGAGGCTGTTCCCGAGGCGGATACCAGTGTGCAGATCGAACTTTTGCTGGAGAGCTCCAGACTCCTTCGCGAGGCGCAGGACGCTCTCACGGAGCTTCGCAGACTCGATGAGGAGGCTGTCGCCAAGCCGGAGGGCCGCGAGATGGCAGAGTTCTTCCACGAGAAGGTCGTGCCTGCGATGGCAGCGCTTCGCACGCCGATCGACAAGCTTGAGCTTGTGATCGACCGCGACCTGTGGCCGGTGCCTACGTATGCGGAGATGCTGTTTGAGATATAGTAAGGTAACTGTTTCA
>CADBLW010000246.1 GCA_902795625.1 uncultured Lachnospiraceae bacterium
AGATGTCCGCGATACCGTTGCGGAGCATTCCCGGAAGCTTCGGCTGATACTGATATCTTGCTTTTTGAAGAGGGGAAAGATTCATACAGATACTCCTTTTCTTGTCATACTTACAGGGTCCGGCCCGCGCATTTTCCGCAGAACTCCCCGAACCCCATTTGATGTGTATTCTATACCATATGACGAAAAAAGTAAAGGATGCATTTTCCGAAAATGCATCCTCTTACCGTTTCTCCGAACACCGCTGAAAAACCTGCCTGTTCTAACGCTGTGACGACCTCCGGGGCAGTCCGGCATACGGGTTTTTCTTTCTTTTTTCCTCCCGTTCCGATGCTTCCTCCATGGCCTCCTTCAGGTGTTTGCGGAAAATCTCCTCCGACCTCTTCTCGTCCGAATTGCAGACATTATCCGAATCATCGAACAGGTTGACGTTCGCCCGGAAATCATACATGGTTCCGCTGGAATCGCCGACGTCGTTGGACCGTTTCACAAACCATACCGTGATCATGAGGGCAAGCGCCGCCCCGAGCAGAACCCCGAGGGTACCGAAGATGATTGCCACAATAGTATAAAATGTCTCAGACATACTACCGATCCTGCCTTTCCGCCGCAAAATTCCGGGTCACCTTCGACTCCGTAAGCTTGCAGCTCTTCTGAAGCCTCTTGTAGTTCTTCACCGACCGATGCCACAGGGCCGTCGTGCAGATACCCGCTAAAACCGAAGTGTTTCCGAGCATCTTGATCGCGTCCGAGTCGACCTCTCCCACTGCCCTCATCAGCGCCGGAACTCCGACGTATCCCGCCACGCCTAGAGCGGTACAGAAGATCGCCGCCAGGATCGCGAACAGAGCGCCGGCCTTCGCCTTCACATAGGGCACCGCGCCGATCATTTTCCCGGTTTGACCGTTGATCAGAATGGTGTGCGGAACGCCGTCATAGGTAAATGTCAGGAACCATGCCGGCAGAAGCGCGTATCGAGCGTTCAATGCTTTCCCGACCGGGCTGTAACTGATCCGCTCCGGTTTCTTCCTCCGGAGAGTTGATCTCACATTTTTCGCAACGTACTCATCAAAAAGCTCCCCGGCCCGCCCGATGGCGGTCTGTTCCATCTGAAACGCCGCGTAGTCTCTGCGGTTGGAATAGAACCCGGACAGATACGCCGCGTCGAAGGGAACCATTTCCTCGGTGTCGTACGGCTCCAGCCTCTGGGAGGACTCGTCCGGCACCGACTGAGACGCGTCCAGCGTCATGTTGCGGAACGTGCAGTCGCCGCCGCGCACGGCTGTCATCGTCTCCTTCTCGCCCCACCAGGTGCTCTTTCCGGTGTTGTAGCGCCAGAGCTGCCGGTCGCCGTAATACACATCAAAAAGCCAGAAAGGAATGTAAATTCCCCGGAATGTCTCCGTCTCAAAATTCTTTACCTTCTTCGGAATGAAGAAGCCCTTGGAAAGCCTCTTGCGGATGGTTTTCTCCGCCTCCTCTTTCGTCACCTTGAACGGAATGATATAGTCCGGTTTCAGCACGCCGTCCAGACGGGCTGTGACCACGGCCGCCTGTCCGCAGAACGCGCAAAATGTGGATGCCTCCGTTCCGTCGATCGCCAACTCTGCTCCGCAGGCGTTGCAGTGCAGGATCGTCATCTGCATCGTCTCCCGCGTCTCCGCATACGGATTAACGTGAGTGAGGGATCTCTCGATCTCCTCCACCGTGTAATAAGACTCACAAAAGCCGCAGTGCAGTTTCTGCGTAGCCGGATCGAATTCCATGGTAACCCCGCAGCCGGGGCAACGGTAATTCTTCTCCATTCTGATCCCCCCTAAAATCGATAATTACGGCATACCCTTCGATATGCCGCTGTTATCTTAGTCCAAAATTATCATCCGGTATACTGTCGTTTTCATAGTTATATCTATGCCTACAGTATGCCGTTTCTATCCTCAGGTCAATGGAATATCTGTCCGTTGACCTTCTTGTTCTTGCCGACTTCCTCACGCCGCTGTTTCAGCGTATTATCAATTCTCTCAATCTCCATTGTCTTCTTCCGGTTGGGCAGATTCCACACCTCACCGACGACAACAAACTTGCGGCAGAAGTCGGAGAATTTTCCGACATAGTCGCCGACGTTGTTCGACTG
>CADBLW010000247.1 GCA_902795625.1 uncultured Lachnospiraceae bacterium
AAGATCGTTCAGATCCAGATCGATCCTGCGAAGATCGGCGATGTTGTCGGTCAGAGAGGCAAGACGATCAACGCCATCATCGAGCAGACCGGTGTTCGCATCGATATCGACGACAGCGGTGCGGTTTCCATCTGCGGAACCGACAAGGATGCGATGGACAAGGCGATCAAGCTTGTACAGACCATCGTTACCGATTTCGAAGAGGGCATGATCCTCGAGGGTACGGTTGTCAGCATCAAGGATTTCGGCGCATTTATCGAATTCGCACCCGGCAAGGAGGGCATGGTTCACATTTCCAAGATTGCCAAGAACCGCATCAACCGCGTTGAGGATGTGCTCACGCTCGGCGATCATGTCAAGTGTGTCTGCCTCGGTAAGGACAAGATGGGCCGCCTGAGTTTCTCCATCAAGGATGTAAAGTAACAACAGGCATACATTACAAGGGTGCCATTGATTTGGCACCCTTGTTTCGATTTACAGCATATCATTTCAGCAGCTCGTATTGGGAGGTTTACGACTATGAAGACTTACATGACATTTCATGAAGACCCTGAACTTCTGCATGTCAACACGGAGCCGGACCGCAATTACTACATTCCGTTTCCGGCCGGAGAGGACGCATTTGCCTCAAGGATCGCATCAACGCGACTGGAGCTGCTGAACGGAGAATGGGATTTTGCGTACTATGACAGTTTCGCGGATATGCCGGTAGACGCCGTGGATCTTCCCAAGGAGAAGAAAATACCGGTTCCTTCCTGCATCCAGATGTACGGCTACGACCGTTGCCAGTACACAAACGTCAACTATCCGTTCCCGTATGATCCGCCTTTTGTCCCGACGGACAATCCTGTCGCGATCTACGAGAGAACGTACGAGTACACGGAAGACGGAATGGAGCGCTACCTCGTGTTCGAGGGCGTGGACAGCTGCTTCTACCTGATCGTAAACAATCAGCTGTTCGGATATTCCCAGGTTTCCCACGCAATGTCGGAATTCCGGATCACCTCCGCTTTGAAGGAGGGCGAGAACCGCATTGCCGTAGTCGTGCTCAAATGGTGCGACGGCTCCTACCTGGAGGACCAGGACAAGCTGCGTTACACGGGCATTTTCCGAGACGTCTATATGCTGAAGCGCCCGAAGGAGCATATCGAGAGCTACCGCATACAGACCACGATCGATGAGACCCTGGAGCACGCCTCCGTGCACATGGAAATCCTCGGAATCAAGGCTTCCGTGACCGTGAAGGACGACGAGGGAACCGTTGTGTACCAGGGTGAGACCGACGAGGACGGGTTCATCGACTTCGACATTGACAATCCCAAACTGTGGAACGCAGAAACTCCGAACCTCTATCGCGCCGAGCTCACGGCAAACGGTGAAACGATCGGGGAGTGCATCGGTGTTCGCGAGATCTCCATCGTCGACGGAGTGTTCCGCGTCAACCATCGTCCGGCCAAGCTGCGCGGTGTCAACCGTCACGACGCCAACCCGAAGACCGGAGCTGTCGTCGCCATCGAGGACATGAAGCATGACCTCTTCCTGATGAAGCGCTGCAACATCAACTGCATCCGCACTTCGCACTATCCGAACGCTCCGGAGTTTTACAAACTTTGTGACCGTTACGGCTTCTACGTTGTCGACGAGGCCGATCTGGAGGCACACGGCAGCGAGCCTGCCGGTCAGGTATACGACGCACCGTGGGATCACCGTCAGGTTTCCATCACGACGGACAACCCGATCTTCGCAAACGCGATCCTCGACCGCGAGATGAAGCTGGTAAAAAGGGATGTCAACCGTCCCTGCGTTGTCCTTTGGTCGATGGGCAATGAGTCCGGGTTCGGCCGCATCCTGAACGATGTTGCCAAGATGATCAAGGCAACGGATGTATCCCGACCTCTGCATTACGAGGCCGTACATCACACCCTTGACGGCACTCCGGACACCGAGTTTGACGTAGTTTCCTACATGTACCCGTCGCTTCCGGATATGTACAAATTCATCACCGATACAAGCGAGAAGCGTCCGTATTTCATGTGCGAATACAGCCACTCCATGGGCAACAGCAACGGTGACCTCGGCGACTACTGGCGCATGATCGATTCCGATCCCCGCTTCATGGGCGGCTGCGTATGGGAGTGGTGCGACCACGCGATCGAAGCGAGCGCCGCGGTTCGTCCCGACCTGCTTCCCGACGCGGGTGCCGCAAGCTCCGAAGCATCGGAAAATGCGGTTTACGACGATGACATGACCAACGCCCGCTACCTCTACGGCGGCGATTTCGGCGATCAGCCGAACGACGGAAACTTCTG
>CADBLW010000248.1 GCA_902795625.1 uncultured Lachnospiraceae bacterium
CGCCAGCACCACACCCTTGTCGCAGGCGATCAGACGGAATCCGCTGATGATGAACTCGCGCGCCAGGATGACGGCGACGACCACCGCGGGAATCTTCTCAAACTCGATCAGCAGGATCAGAGCCGTACTGACGAGGATCTTGTCCGCGAGAGGATCCATGAATTTTCCGAAGGTTGTCACAAGGTTGTACTTGCGCGCGATATGCCCGTCCAGAAAATCCGTAAAACTCGCCGTTGCGAACACCGCCAGCGCGATGAAATTGTAGTACGGAAGGTAATCCTTCAGCATCAGGAGCACGACGAAAACCGGGATCATGAAGACCCGTACAAGCGTGATCCTGTTTGGTAAATTCATCTTAATCATTCGTCAACCACCTCACCGGTAAGATCATATTCACAAGCTGATGTGATCCTCACGGGAACAATGTCCCCGGACATCAGCGATTGCGGTCCTTCGAAAAATACAGCCCCGTCGATCGTGGGCGCGTCCCCCTCCGTGCGCCCCGTGAAAATATCCTCCTCCGGAAGATACCCGTCCACGAGCACCGGGAGCGTCTGCCCCACAAGGCTTTCGCTGTAGCGGCTGCAGATTTCGCACTGCAGCTTCATGATGACATTCTTTCTGCGCTCACGCACGCGCTTCGGGACCTGACCCTTCATCTTCGCGGCGTCCGTTCCCTCCTCCTTCGAGTACGGGAAGCAGCCGAGCCGCTCAAAGCGCATTTTTTCGACAAATGCGGTGAGCTCGTCGAAGTCCTCCTCGGTCTCGCCGGGAAAGCCCGTGATCAGCGTTGTGCGGAGAACGATCCCGGGGATGCGTCTGCGAAGCTTCGCCACCATCGCCTCGATGTCCTCGCGGGTCGTTCTTCTTCCCATGCGTTTCAAAATCTCATTTGACGCATGCTGTATGGGCATGTCGAGATACCGGCACACCTTCGGTTCCGAGGCGATCGCCTCGATCAGCGTCTCATCGATCTCCTCGGGATACGCGTACATCACGCGGATCCTCTGAAGCTCCTCGATGCGGCACAGCCGATGCAGAAGCTCCGCCAGTTTCTTCTCTCCGTAGAGATCCGTTCCGTAGACCGTGGTCTCCTGCGCCACGAGGATCAGTTCCCTTGTCCCCGCCTGCGCCAGTCGCTCCGCCTCGGCCGTGAGCCGTTCCATCGGGAACGAGCGGTACGGTCCGCGGATCTTCGGTATGATGCAGTAGGTGCAGCATTTGTCGCAGCCTTCCGCGATCTTTAAGTACGACACATAGTTGCCCGCGGTGACTGCACGCGGCGTCTTCGGCTGCGGCAGATATGTCAGCGGTCTGCGGGACTCGTACGAGCCGTCGGCCGTCAGAGCAGCCACGATATCCTCGTAGGACGCTGTTCCGACGATCGCGTCCACCTCGGGGATCTCCCTGCGGATGTCATCCGCGTACCTCTCCGCGAGGCAGCCCGCGATGACAAGTTTTTTCAATGCGCCTTCCGTGCGCAGCTCCGCCAGTTCGAGGATCGTGTTGATGCTCTCCTCCTTGGCGTCACCGATGAAACAGCAGGTGTTGACGATCGCCGCATCCGCCTCCGTGAGGTCGTCGGCCACCGTATGTCCGGCCTCCTGCAAGAGGCCCAGCATGACCTCGCTGTCCACAAGGTTTTTGTCGCATCCGAGCGATATCAGATATACTTTCATACAACCTTCTCGATCATTTACTGTTTCTGAAGTTCCACGGACTCCACGCAGTTGTTCATCAGCATGGCGATGGTCATCGGACCGACACCGCCCGGAACCGGCGTGATCGCGCCCGCAACGGGCTCGACATCCGCAAAATCCACATCGCCGCAGAGCTTGCCGTCATCCATGCGATGAATGCCGACATCGATGACCGCGGCGCCCTCCTTCACATACTCCGCCGTGATGAACTTCGGCTTGCCGATGGCCACCACAAGGATATCCGCGCGCTTCGTCACGCTCGCGAGATCCTTCGTGCGCGAATGGCAGATCGTGACCGTTCCGTTCTCCGCCAGAAGCATCGCGGCCATAGGCTTACCCACGATGTTGCTGCGTCCCACGACAACGCACTCCTTGCCCTCGATGGAGATGCCGGTGCGCTTCAGAAGCTGGATCACACCCGCCGGAGTGCAGGACCGGAAGCCCTTCTGTCCGATGTTGAGGCGTCCCACGCTCACGGGATGGAAACCGTCCACATCCTTGTCCGGTGAGATCGCGAGAAGGATCTTCTCCTCGTCGATGTGCTTCGGCACCGGCAGCTGTACAAGGATACCGTTCACATCGCTGCGCCCGTTGAGCTCCTCGATGATCGCCAGGAGCTCCTCCGTGGTCGTCTCCTCCGGAAGCTCATACGCAAGGGACTTGATCCCGATGTACTCGCACGCCTTCTTTTTATTCGATACATAAACCGTTGAAGCCTTGTCGTCGCCGACCTGGATCACGGCGAGGCAGATGTCCGTTCCCGCCGCCTTGTAAGCCGCCACACGCTCCTTCAGTTCGTCCTTGATCTCCGTGGAAATCGCTTTTCCGTCAATCCGGATTGCCATTGTTCGATACCTCCGTATTTCCATGCCCGTGTTCTTCGCTCCGGGCTTTTCTTCCCTGTCACAAACAGGTGACATTATACCTTAAACTGCCGTTCAACACAAGAAAAACCGTAGGGTCACCCGAGATTCAGCAGGATGTACACCAGCAGTATGATCAGTCCGATACAGAACGCCATGAGACCGTAGGAAAGGCTTCGGGAGACGAGTTTGACATTTTCCGTTGCATTTTCCCGCGCGCGGTTGACGGCTGTGACACAGTCCGCCTCGATCGGATGCTTCCGTCCCACTGTCGCGTTCCACAGGCGCACGAGACCGTTGCCCACATGTCCGATCGGATTGCAGATGGCCTCTCCGAGTGTGTTGGTGCGCTGCTCGCACACCGGTCGCAGCACGGTGCGCCGCAGCAAAAGCATCGCCCCGTCGATGGTCTTGTCGATCAGCGTCAGAATGCTCTTGCAGATCTTGAACACTCCCAGTCCGAAGCCTTCTGTCCCCAGCTCCAGCCCGCGCATCAGCGTGCCGCACACGGACGGCAGGACCGACAGAAGCATCGGCCGGTAAATGAGCTGCTCAAGCCCGGGCACTCTCTCCGCGCGGTCGACATAGTCCGGCGTCTCCTTGATCGGCACACGGCGCTTCATCACCGCCGGGCGCACCGCGAAGAAGAACAGCAGAACGCCGATGGTTATGGAGATCAGTCCGCCCTTGAGGCACTCCCAGCCGAACAGTTCCGGCAGTGCGCGAAGCGGCGGATAATCCGTGACAGGCGACATGAACGCCGCCACCGGGCGCATCAGCACCTCCGGAAGCGAACCGCCCATGAAGATCAGCAGCGCGGCCACGCTCATGAGTACCATCGGGATCACCGGCGCGTAGCGCTTTCCGCTTCTGATATCCGCCTCAAGCACCTCCTTCGAAGGCTTGCGAAGGAACAACACAACGAAGAACTTTGTCATGTAGGCGAGTGTGCATCCGCCTGCGATCAGGAACAGGTATTCCGCAACGGCAAATCCGACCCCGCCGCCGGCCTCGTGGCAGTGCACGATGGCCTCATGAAGCAGCGTCTTCGAAACGTATCCGGAAAATCCCGGAATACCCGCGATACCCAGCGACGCGATCAGCACGAGGATCATCAGCCACGGCTTGTTGCGCCCGTATCCGCGCACCTTGTTCAGGTCGCGGGAATGAACGTTCTTTACGACGATGCCCGCCGCAAGGAACAGGATCAGTTTGAACATCGAATGGTTCAGCATGTGCAGCAGGCTGCCGCCGACAGCAATCGCGTACCCGCCGCCCGTCATGGCGCACACAACGCCCGCTCCGGTCAGGATAAAGCCGATCTGGGAGACCGAGGAGCATGCCAGCATATGCTTGATGTCAATGGAGAACAGCGCTCGCACCGCGCCGACAAGCATCGTGACCACACCTAAAAGCGTGATCAGCCGTCCCCAGGTAACGTCCGACATGAAGACACGTCCCGACAGGATCAGCACGCCGAAGACACCGGTCTTCGTCAGAATACCGGACAGGAGTGCCGAAGCGGATGCCGGAGCCTCCGGATGGGCCTTCGGAAGCCAGATGTGAAGCGGCCAGCAGCCGGCCTTGGCTCCGAAGCCGAACAGCATGCAGCCGCCCGCAGCATACAGCTCCGCGCGGGATTTTGCCTGCAGGCTGTACCACCACAGGCTCGAGATCTGCAGCGATCCCACGCAGTCCCAGAGCAGGAGGATACCCGTTAAAAGTGCCAGTCCGCCGATGACGGAGACCGCCAGATACGTCTTGGAAGCGCTGATCGCCTTGGCTGTCTGCTCCTGCGCGACCCAGACGTAGGACGCCAGCGACATTCCTTCGAAAAATACGAACAGCGTAAAGAGATCCGCCGCAAGGAACACTCCGAGGGTGCATGCGAACGTGATCATCGTGAACACATAGTAGCGGGTGCCG
>CADBLW010000249.1 GCA_902795625.1 uncultured Lachnospiraceae bacterium
CAGCCTCGTTTACGAGCTTCTCGATCTGATCCTTCGGAACCTTACGAAGTTTAAGACCGAATGCCATGTTATCGTAAACAGACATATGCGGATACAGAGCGTAGTTCTGGAACACCATTGCGATGTCTCGGTCCTTCGGCTCAACGTCGTTCATCAGCTTGTCGCCGATGTACAGCTCGCCGCCGGTGATCTCCTCGAGACCGGCAATCATACGAAGGGTCGTAGACTTGCCGCATCCGGAAGGTCCTACGAAGATGATGAACTCCTTATCCTTGATATCAAGGTTGAAGTCCTTAACTGCGACGAATCCGTTCGGATATGTCTTACTGATGTTGATAAGTTTCAAACCTGCCATTGAGTATTGCCTCCTAATATTTTGTTAGCAAACGCACTGCGCCCGCCGACGCAGTACCTAACCTACCGGGTATGATACACTAAGAAGTCAAAAAAAACTATGTTGCAAATGTACAAATTCGGTTTTCTACTTTTGTCTAATTTGTATACTAACCCGCTTTCATGTAACGGATGTCGGCTATTTTACTAAAAATCACAGCCGATTGCCCCGTCAAACGTGCATTTTCCGTACAATTCTTTGTACATTATGCCGTTTTTATGCGTTTTATGTTTTTTCTGTGACGCTCAAAGTTTTTCTTTTTTCCCGTTTTTTCTCCCATTTTCCCGATTTTTCAACGTTTTTTACGGAAAATGAGCCCCTTTCCGCCCGGAAAGCCTGCTCCCGCGGCAATAGGAATTGCATTTTTATCACTTGTTTGCTACACTTTCATGTATAGATTCTTATATTTATTTCGCGCGCAAAGGCGTGAAATGAAACATGGAGGCTTTATGGAAACCATCATTGTTACGGGTGCAAGCGGCGATATCGGTTCCGCGGTGGCGCTGCGGCTTGCGGCCAGGGGCGTCAATCTCGCGCTCATCGGCCACACGAACGCGGAAGCTCTTGAGAAGACTGCGGAGGAGGCAACAGCGCTCGGCTCCTACTGCCGGACATACGCCGGCAACCTCGGAAGCGAAAGCTTCGTGCGCGAGGTTTTCGAGCAGATCGGCGACGAGTTTCACCGGATCGACGGCCTTGTCCATGTCGCCGGCCATTCGGTGACCGGTCTTCTGAGTGACCTCACCATCGAGGAGTGGAACAACCTTGTCTCCGCCAACCTGACCTCGGCGATCCTCTGTATCAAGCACGCGACACCCGCGATGCTCACAAGACACAACGGCCGGATCCTTCTGATCTCATCCATCTGGGGCACGCGCGGCGCTTCGTTCGAGGCGGCCTACTCGGCGACCAAGGGCGGTCTTGACTCTCTCACCAAGGCGATGGCCAAGGAGCTGGCTCCCAGCGGCATCTCCGTGAACGCTCTCGCGCCGGGCATGGTGGACACCAAGATGAACTCGCACCTGTCCGAGTCCGATCTGGAGGCACTCCGCGAGGAGATCCCCGCAGGGCGCATCGCCTCGCCCGACGAGGTGGCCGAGATGGTCGATCTGCTGATGCAGGCGCCCGGATACCTCACAGGAGAGATCATCGGCTTTAACGGCGGATGGTTCTGATATTCCAAAACATGATACACCAACAAAAGCGAGAGGGACCGGCATCGATCCCTCTCATTTTATGTCTCGTACAGTATTTTCCGTAATAAACTAAATTTCCGTATAATACTCCGGCTTCAGTTCTTCGGCCGGTTCCGGTCACCGCAGACCGATATTCCCGGATCAGCCCTCGCCGTGGGTATAATACTTGGTCAGGAACTCCATGATACCCTTGGCCTCTGCCTCCGCCATCTCGAGAAGGGCCTCCTCGCTCTTGAGGTGAACCGCATCCTCATCGCTGTCGATGAAGCAGCTCTCCACGATGATGGAGATCAGGTTGTTCGCTGCGCCGTGACGGCAGATCGCGTAATAGTCCACCGGCACTCCGTCATCGTCAAATGTATCCAGACTGTCGCGCTTGAGCGTACCGTTGTTCGTAAGTCCCAGGTTCTCCAGGCGCTTAAGAATGCAGTCTGCAAGCTTCTTCGACTGGTCGGTGATATTCTTCTGCTTCGAGATGCACACCATCGAGCCGTGTTGCTTATGGTTGTTCGACGCATTCAGGTGAAGGCTGACAACGATGTCAGCGTGGTTCGTAACACCGACGCCGACGCGGGCACGCAGATCGGTTCCCTTGTCGGGATCCAGCTCCACATTCTCCTCGCGCGTCAGGATGACGGTCACGTTGCTGTAGTTGGTCGTCAGATAGTCACGGATCATGTTGGCAAGCTGAAGATTCAGCTTGGCCTCCACGCGCCCGTCGTAGCCGGCGCCCGGGTCCTTGCCGCCGTGGCCGGGGTCAAGAACGATCACGTACTGCTTCGGCGCGAAGGTCGGTGTCGGCGTGCCGGTTACTCCCGGTGTGACGAGGTCCTCCGGCCCTGCCGTAGGCGGGTTCTTGTCGTCGTCATCGTATTTGCCGACCTTTTCATACTTGTGAATGTCATCCTCCTCGTCATCGCCGCAAGCGCAAAGACAAAGCATCAGCAGCGCGAAAAGCACCGCCATGGTTACAATTTTTTTCATTGTTTCGATTCCTCCGATCCCACAATTCTGCATTTTAAGAAATTCATTGCCTCCTCATCGTAGCCGAACGCCACGCCGGAAGCGGATGCCAGGCGGAAGCCCAGCTCCGACATTTCAAACTGGCCGCGACCCTTGCGCTCGCCGGAACCGATGCCG
>CADBLW010000250.1 GCA_902795625.1 uncultured Lachnospiraceae bacterium
TCACTCGCCGGGCTCGCTGATATCGAACGCTGCGTTGAAGATCGCGTTGACCGCTTCATTGTCCGTCCCGGCGCACGCAAACAGGCATTCATAGAAGCTCATCGGGTCCGCGTTGGAAAATGCGTTGCGATGCACGTACTCGCGGATCACCGCGTAGAAATCCTCCTGGCCGAGGACTTCCTCGAAGGCCTCCAGCACGATCTCGCCCGTGCTGTAGATCGAGTAGGAGTAACGGTAGTCCGTGCTGTAGTCATGAACACCGCGGTTGATCGGAAGCATTTCCCGCTCGCGCTGCTCCTTGACATACGCCTCATCCCGGAACATGGCCGCCAGCGATCTTCCTTCTTCGCCGTCATCGATCGTTATGTAAGGCGGTGTCATGTTGCCGCCGTGGGTGTCGACATAATCCGCGAAAACCTTCTCCGTGTAGGAGGTAATGGACTCGTCCTGCCACGGCTGCAGGCCGGAATCGCTTCCGACGATGCCCATGAACCACTGGTGCCCGATCTCATGCGCAACCGTGATCTGAAGATCGTAGAACATCGCTCCGCCGTTAGGATTTTCCTGATGACCGTAAACAAACATGCTGTCGCCGATCTGGATCAGGTTCGGGTACTCCATACCGCCGCCCGCCGTCATAGGCGTCATAACAATGTCGAGTTCCTCGTAAGGATAGCGGCCGAAGGCCTCTCCCAGAGCAGCCAGGGCGTATCTGGCGGCTTCATGCGTGTACTTGACCACATCGTTCATGTTAACGCTGATGTAGTCGTCCTTGTACCACACGTTGACGCGAACGCCCTCGTAGGTGTCCGAATTCAGAAGAAGCTTCGATGAAGCGGAAAATACAAAGTCTCTCACGGCAGGCGCGTACAATGTGTATGTTACGGTGTCACCATTTTCCGTTCTGTCCTTCTCAACGCCGGTGGCCGCCAGCTTGTATCCCGCGGGAACCGTGAGGCGAACGTCGTAGTTCGAAACTTCCGAGTAGAAGCACTCGCCGTGAAGGTAATATGCCACATGGGACCATCCGTCACTCGTGTATTCCGCGAGGATCGGATAGAAGTTGGTCACATTGTAGATCTCCTTCGTGAGACCGAAACGGTCGTCAATACGGGGAATCTTCGCCGTAAAATCATACTCGAGCGTCATATTCTCGCCCGACGAAAGCGGGTGGGCAAGCTCAATCCAAACGACGGAATCATCGGTGTCTCTTCTGTAGGTGAGCATCGAATTGTCACGGCCGTCCTTGATATTTTCGATGACGGTCATCGCGCCGTTCTCATACACGACTTCCTCGTATCCGAGCCCCTCGGTATCGGTAAAAAGACTCGGATAATCGCGCATGCAGAGCTCGCTCCAGCTGTCGTTCGTGTCGTTGTAAAATTCAAAGACAACATGGCCTCCGATGGTATTGTTCTCCGTATCCAGCGTGAGATCCATATCATAGTGATAGAGCTTCCTCGTCGGCATCTCGATGGCACAGTTCTTCGCAGGCGCCGTCAGGCCCTGACCGTACGTGCCTGTTGCCGGTGTCGGAGTAGCCTCCGGTGTGGGAGTCTCCGTAGGCGCAGGCGTCGGCTCATCCGTCGGTGTCGGCTCATCCGTGGGTGTCACCACATCCGTCGGACCCGGTTCCTCCGTCGGCGTCGGAGCGTCCGTAGGTGTCAGCGCTTCCGTGGGCGTCTGAGCGGTTGTCGGTGTTGCGTTTTTGCCTTTTCTCTCATCCCCGCCGTTATTCTTGCCGCAGGCCGTGAGAGCCAGCAACAGCACGACGATGAGAAATACAGCTGTGATTCTTTTCATTTTGTATTTCTTCCCCTTTCGTGTTTCGGCGCGAACAATCCCCCGCGCCTTATTAATCGCACGAATGAAAGTATACCACAAGAATGAGAAAAAAGTATGAACAGTTATGCAGAAACGCGGAACTTCGCCCCACCCGGCCAAAAAGCAGCGAGGTCAAACCGACCCCGCTGCCGTTCGAAATCACATCACAATCCAAGATCCACCTTGATCTCGCTGCCATGGGACGTCTTCGTGACCAGGATCTTCTGAGGAATATCCATGAGCTCCTCCCGGTGGCTGATGATGCCCACGAGCTTGTTGCGCTCCGTCAGGGAATTCAGGATATCCACCGCGTTGGCCAGCGACTTGCGGTCAAGGGTTCCGAAGCCCTCGTCCACGAAGAGCGCATCCATCTGGATGCCGCCCAAGTTGGACGAAATAGTGTCGGACAGGCCGAGAGCGAGGCTCAGAGACGCCTTGAAGCTCTCACCGCCTGACAGGTTTCCGACCGGTCTCCTGCGCCCGGTGTCGAGGACCTGCACCTCCAGGTCGAGGAAATTGCTGCTCTGCTTGCCGAGAGCCTTGCGGCGGTGCAACTCATACTGTCCCTCACTCATCGGAAGCAGACGACGGTTGGCTGCCGCGATGATCCCGTCAAAGCCTGCCCCCTGGATATACTGCTCCAGCGTGAGCTTTCCGTTCCCGCTCGTACCTCTGACAAGCTCATACAGCCGCTTGCAGATCCCATAATCCTTTTGAGCCTTCGCCAAACCCTCACTGCGGTCCGCGATCGCCTTCCGCTTCTTCTCGTTGATACCGATACGGTTTTCAATGGCGTTAACCTTGAGCCGAAGCTCCTTTACGATCCTTTCCTGCTCAGCGCAGATTCCTTTCAACTCTTCGATATCGATCATCGCCCTGCCTTCCGCGTCCTTCTCCGCGTCAGCAAGCTGCTTCTTATTGGCTTCTACATTCTTCTCGTAATCGCCGACGGCCTTCTCCTTCAAGGCAATGTCGTCCTCGTCGGTAAGCCAAGCAAAGAAATCCTCCTCAGAGGCAAAACCATTGGCCTGAAGGATATCCGCAAACTCACCTTCCAGGCGCTCCGCGTCTTCCTGCTGCTTCAGCAGATCAAATTGCTTTGTGCCCCACGAAGCCGTGGCCTGAGCGGCCAGCGTCTCCGCGGATTTAGCCAACTCCTCCGCGTTCTTGATCTTCTCCCGGATTGCAGTCTCCTTCGTTGCCGCATCGGTTCTTACCTTCTCAGCGGTCTCCCAATCCGGGTAACTCAGCTCTTCCAGAGTTTCCAGCTTTGCCTTGGTCACGTCAAGTGCGGTGTCATTTTCCTGCTTCTTCTTCGCAAAATTATCCCGCTCCCTTGCAAGGCTTTCCGTCTCCTCGCTGCGGGCCTTCTCAAGATTTGCCTCCGCCCTCTCAAGCTTCCTGCAGTCCTCCGCAAGGGCAGCCTCATTCTTCCGGTTGTCCTCCAGGAGATTCTTCGCCTGCTTGGCAGCCTTCGACACCAGATTGCACAGACCGTCAAGGTCAAGGCCCTCATACGAAAGATCAAGAAGCGGATTTCCGAAGCAACCGAGGATCGTCGTGCGCAAAGTACCCTCGTGCTCCGTAAGCGAAGTCTGGGCAGTAGCAGCCTTTGTAGCAGCATCATTCTTGCGGTCCGAAAGCCCGGTCACCCTCGTCTGAAGCTTCTCGTACTCTTCCTCGGAGATCGCCGCCTCGTGAAGCTTTGCCGGCTCAGGATGGTGTACAGAACCGCACACAGGACACTTCTGCCCTTCGACGAGTTTGCTCGCCATGATACCCGCTCTGCTCTCCTCGAGACTGCGCTCCGCCCCTGCGCGCTCAGCCTCAGCTTCATCGTAAATGTCACGGGCAATCTTATACTCTTCCTGCTTTCTCTTAAGGATGAAAACCCTTCTGTCCCTCTCCGGGATCAGACCTTCCACGATACCCTTTATTTCGTCCGAAAGCTTTTCAAGTTTCTCACCCCTTGCCTGAGCCTCCTTCAGATCCGCAGGCTTGTTCTTCAGCTTCTGCGTTGTCATGACGAGCTCGCTGATCTTCTCCTTCAGCGCCCTCTCACGGTCTGCAAGATCAGCCTCCTGCGTGGCAAAATTTCGTTTGTCCTGTTCGAGATTTCCAAGTTCTGCCGTAAGCGTTTCACGGTCACGATACTTAGGCTCGTCCCGGTTGATCGTCTCGACCAGTTTCTTCAGTTCCTCCGCCTTCGCTTCGGACTTCTTCGCTTCCGCCAGATCGTCTGCAGCATCAGTTGCAGCATGAGAAAGACTCGCACAATTACTCTCTCTCACGGCGAGATCCTCGATCATCGCCTCGATATCCTTCCGCTTCTTGTTCCTTTCTACGTATTTCGGCCGAACAGCGCGAGCCGCCTTCCTGTTACGCTCAAGCTCCTGCCGGAGCTGCTCGATCTCAGGCTTCTGCTCCTCAAGGTGCCTCCGTTCCTCTGCAAGACTATCCTTCTTTCTCAGGAAATCATTGTTGGTCTCCGCTACAGCACGCTTATCCGTCAGCTTTGTCAGTTCGCCTTCGGCAGTTTTCAATTCAGAGGCAACCTCGGCCGAACGAACCTTATCCGACTCGGCAAGGCCGTCCAGAAGCCGCAGGATCTCCTCGATATTCCACGCGCTCTTCGCCTGCACCGCGCGGTCCTTAATCTCCGCAAGGTCCTCGTGCAGCTCGTCCTCCTCGTCCGCCTCAACATCCTTGAAATCCTGGATGATGGCTGCTTCCAAATTCAGCTTGTCCCGCTGACTTCTGTCCATGCGTGTCTTCAGCTTGACTTCGATATCCTTGTACCCGTCCGTCATAAAGATCGTACGGAGGATCTCCGTGCGCTTCTCGGTCTTTGCGTTCAGAAGCTCCCAGAACTCGCCCTGGGCGATCATCGCAACCTGCTTGAACTGGTTCGCGTCGAGGTGAAGCAGGTCCTTCACAGCCTGATCCACCGGCCTCTTCCCTTCGATGGGCAGCTTGCCGTCCTCGTACAGGGTCGCATCCTCAGGATCCGTAACCTCGCCCGTACCGCGCAGTTTCTTCCTGGTGACCGACGGCGTCCGCTTGACATGATAATTCCGCCCCTGGTGCGTAAAATAGAAATCCACATAGCTTTCGGTGTTGTCCGAAGCGTACTCACTCCGCAGGTTCTTCGTGTCGCGGTAGGTGCCGCTCGCCGTACCGTACAGCGCGAAGCAGATCGCGTCAAAAAGCATGGTTTTCCCGGCGCCGGTATCGCCGGCGATCAGGAACAGACCCCTCTCCTCAAAATCATTGAAATTAATCTCGGGAGCAAGCCCTGCATAGGGTCCGATAGCGCATATGATCAGTTTAATCGGTCTCATCGATAACACCCGCCTCTCGTGCCACTGCGTTCATCACTTCCATCTCCTCATCAGAAATGTCGCAGTCATAGATCAACCTGTAAAAATCCCGGATCAGTTCCGGGAACTGCTTCGTCTCGCCGTTCTGCAGGATATCCACCTGCTCCA
>CADBLW010000251.1 GCA_902795625.1 uncultured Lachnospiraceae bacterium
GCTGACGGAACTCGGAGCGGAGACTGCTTCGTCGCCGGCCTGAATGTTGACGACGCCGCCCTTGAAGTTGATGTATCCGAGGCCTGCGCGCTCCGTGTTGGTGGACTTGATGCCGTCCTCGCCGGCCTTGACGGTGATCACGCCGCCGGAGATCAGGACGTAATCCTTGCCGCGGATGCCGTGGTTCTTGGCGGTCACGTTGATGACGCCGCCCTCGATGGTCAGGGTGTCCGAGGAAACAATTCCGTTGTAGCTGTTGGCGTTGATGACAAGCTTGCCGTCGCCGTTGGCGCGGATGAGCAGCGGGCACTTGGAGGTGATCGCTGCGCTCGGCACTTCCGCAAGAAGGTCATCCGCGGACTGCTCACCCTGCTCGACCGTCTCGGAATAGACGTGATTGTCGGTGATGATGTTCTGCGTCTTCTCCTTGAGCGTCAGAGCGACGAGGGATCCTTCCTTGATGACGATCGGAGCGGTGGTGCTGCAGGTCAGGTTGAGATCCTTGAGCACCAGGTCGATGGCTTTGCCGCCGGGCGCGTCAACGATGATATTGCCCTCCTTGCAGGAACCCGTGATCGTGTAGGTGCCGGCCTGCTTGATGGTCAGCGTCGTTCCGTCGATGGAAACGCCGATCAGGTCGGACTGAATTCCCGTATCGGAAAATGTGATCAGTTTCTCTTCCTCCGCTCCGCAGCCGCCTAACAGCATCACGGCGGTGAG
This sequence comes from uncultured Lachnospiraceae bacterium, assembly GCA_902795625.1. GTDB lineage: Bacteria > Bacillota > Clostridia > Lachnospirales > Lachnospiraceae > ISDg. The sequence continues at coordinate 721 of CADBLW010000251.1, forward strand.
CAGGAGGATCAGGAATAAACCGCGTTTCATACGGTCAACCTCCTTGCAAATACTCGATGACAAAGGGTATCGAAAGACTAATTACAGTCATTGTATTCATTTTCCGTGACCGTGTCAAACAAATCACAAAAAATACACCTTCTTCGGGGTTATAAATTGACAGACGGTTAAACATAATATAAAATGTGTTAAGTGTCGGATTCTTGCTTTTCGATCCGGTGAGCTGACGGCGGTATGATCCCGCCGCAGGGGACACAGTGGAATATGATGACTGAGAAGAATCGAGGTATTTTCGAATGAAACCACACGAAGGAAGAAAGAGACGCTGGGGAGACCGCAAGGACGGTTTTCGTGTTCGCAATGTGGACCCGATGACGCGGCTGGAGCCGTACATCATGCCGAAGAAGTATGATGGATGGGTGCTGTCCTCGGAGGAGGTTGACATCACCGCAACCGAGGAGTTCATTCGAAATATGCGCAAGGGGGAGATGCCGCGGCTTACTCTGTATGAGATCGTATTTGCCGCGATGGTGCGCGCGTGGGTGGATGTGCCGGAGCTGAACCGCTTCGTCAAGCATTCCAAGTTGTATTCGCGCAACTGCATCAAGGCTGCAATGACGGTTATGCGAGGCATGTCGCGCGAGAGTGACCGAACGCTGATCATTCCGCAGTTTGAATGCGAGGACACGCTGTATGATGTTGTCCGCCGCATTGAGGAGGAGACCAATGCCATCGATATGACCGTGTCGGTGGAGGAGGACGAGAACAAGAACGCCATCGACGGTCTTGAGACGGCCTTCAGTGTGCTGCCTGATTTTCTGCTGTCCATCGCCATCGGCTTCGTCAAGATCCTGGACCGCTACGGCTGGCTGCCGAAGAAGCTGACGGATGTCAGCCCGTTCCACACGAGCTTTTTCATCACCAACATGGGTTCCATCGGTTTGGACGCGGTGTACCATCATATGTATGAGTTCGGAACACTGTCCACATTTGCCGGCATCGGGCGCAAGAGGGTGTACTATGAGACCCAGGCGGACGGTTCCGTGAAGCGCAAGGTGAAGGTTACGCTGAAGTTTGTCGTTGACGAGCGCGCCGCGGATGGCTTTGCCTATGCTGTCGGGTTCCGCAAGATCCGCCAGTATGTCATGCATCCGGAGCAGCTGCTGTCGCCGCCGGAGAAGATCGTGTTTGACAAGATCGACAAGGTTAAAAAGAAGAAGAAAAAGAAGGATGCGTCGGAGCAGTAATGCCTGTCAATGACGTTGCGGGTCGGCTGCGGATTGATCGTTGCGAGCCTGCTGTTGCGGGGTTACAGTGCATGTGCAGATGCATTTTTCGGGAGATACTATGAAGTTTGATTTTACCGGATTGACGGTTGTTATTACAGGTGCGAGCTCCGGTATCGGCCGTGAGTTCGCCAGAGCGATGGCGGCTAAGGGCTGCCGTCTGATCATGGTCGCGAGACGCGAGGACCGTATGCGTGAGCTGGCGGGCGAGCTCGGCGTTCCGTGCGAGATCCTGACCGCGGATCTTTCGCGGGAGGAGGAGTGTAACCGCGTCATCGAGACGATCTCGGGACAGGGAGCTTCCGTGCTGATCAACTGCGCGGGCTTCGGTCTGCTGGGCGCGACGGTGGAGCACTCCCTCGATGAAGAGCTGAGCATGATCGACCTGAATATCCGCGCGGTGCACATTCTCACGCGGAGATTTCTGGACCTTCTCAAGGAGTCGGACAAGGGAGCCATTCTCAACGTGGCGTCCTGCGCGGGACTGCTTCCGGCGGGCCCGTATCTGAACACCTATTACGCCACCAAGGCGTACGTCGCGAGCTTCACGCAGGGACTTGCGCAGGAGCTTAGAGATATGAAGAGCGGCATCTATGTCGGAGCGCTGTGCCCGGGACCGGTCTACACCGAGTTCACGCAGGTTGCGCGCGGCAAGGAATGGTCCAGCGCGCTGACGCCTGAGCAGGTTGTCGAGTACGCGGTTCGGAAAATGGAGAAGCGCAAGGTGCTGATCGTTCCCGGCGCGGGAATCCGCGCGGGACTGTTCGGAACGAGACTTCTCTCCCGCGGAGCCGTGGCGAAGATCATCGGCAAGGGACAGAAGGGCCGCACGGAGGAGTAGTTCCGCGGCAGCGTTGCTTTGAGGTTTTTTAGGAAAATACTGCGGATTTTCCGAAGAAATAAGGGATTGACGATTGTCGGTTCTGAGAATATAATGGTGCGGTACGGTTTTCGGCGGCATTCAGTCGCCGGGGCGCGGTACACTTTCGGCGGATTTCGGCCGCCGGGATCAGGATTTTCCGACGAACCCTTATCGGGGACGGCGGGATCCGGGAAATACGGTTGGAGAGTGCCATGGGTGATTCGTCTATGATGAAATTGGACGAGAAGGGAGAACGCGATTTTCAGTTTCTCGTCAATGAGTGCAGAAAAGCAGGTGTGATCGATCAGAACCTCTATGCCGAGTATGATGTCAAGCGCGGTCTGCGCGACAGCAACGGCGCCGGCGTTCTGACCGGACTTACTGAGATTTCCGACGTAACCGCATACAAGCTGATCGGCGGCACGAAGGTGCCCGCGGACGGCAAGCTGTACTATCAGGGCTATGATGTCCAGGAGATGGTGAAGGGCTTTGCCGAGCGCCGCTATGCGTTCGAGGAGACCACGTACCTGCTGCTGTTCGGCGAGCTTCCGAACGAGACGCAGCTCAAGGATTTCATCGAGCTGATCACGACGTTCCAGTCGCTCTCAAACAAATTTATCCGCGACGTCATCATGAAGGCCGTCAGCGGAAACATCATGAACAGCCTGCAGAAGAGCATTCTGACACTGTATTCGTACGATGACGACGCCGAGGACCTCTCGGTGGAAAATGTGCTTCGCCAGTCGATCAACCTGATCGCGAAGCTGCCGGTCATCTCGATTTACGCATATTGGTCGTACCTTCATTTCCGCATGGATGAGAGCCTGATCATCCGCAACCCCAAGCCGGAGTACTCCACCGCGGAAAATATCCTCTCGATGCTTCGTCCGGACGGACGCTTCACCGAGCTGGAGGCGAAGGTGCTTGACATTTGCCTCGTGATCCACGCGGAGCACGGCGGCGGCAACAACTCCACATTCACCACGCACGTTGTGACCTCGTCCGGCACGGATACCTACTCCGCGACGGCAGCGGCCATCGCTTCGCTGAAGGGATACCGCCACGGCGGCGCGAACCTGAAGGTCCGCCAGATGTTTGCCGATCTCAAGGACAACGTGAATGACTGGAAGGATGAGGGCCAGATCCGCGATTATCTGACGCGTCTTGTACGCAAGGAAGCATTTGACCGCACCGGTCTTGTGTACGGTATCGGCCACGCGGTGTACACGCTTTCCGATCCCCGACAGGTGATCCTGCGCGATTACGCGATCAAGCTTGCTGAGGAGAAAGACCGCACGGATGAGCTCGAGTTGTACTTCACCGTGGAGCGCATCGCGAAGGAAGTTATCGCGGAAAACAGACATTTGTTTAAACCTTTGTGTGCAAATGTTGATTTTTACAGCGGTTTCGTGTATGATATGTTAGGAATTCCGGAAGAGCTCTATACGCCGATCTTCGCGATCTCGCGAATCAGCGGCTGGGCGGCACACCGGATGGAAGAGATCATCAACAACGGAAAGATCATCCGCCCGGCGTACAAGTATGTGGGAACCCACAGAGAGTACGAGGCAATGGAGGATCGGAACAAAGAGTGATCCGGGAAGGCGCTGCCAAGCGCCGAAGAACAGCATAGGGAATCATCTGAACCGCAATTGCGGAGAGGATCATTCATAAATGGGAGTGTAGCTCAGCCGGGAGAGCGTCCGCCTCACACGCGGGAGGTCACGGGTTCGAGCCCCGTCGCCCCCAGAAACGAAAGCCTGTTGCATCATACGATGCGGCAGGCTTCCTTTGTATGCGGCCATAGTCAAGAAAACAGTTGCATTTTTCGTCGGTTTCGTGTATGATAACTTTTGCGGTCAGATAGAAGATCGTTATGGAAATATAGCTCAGCCGGGAGAGCGTCCGCCTGACGCGCGGGAGGTCATGGGTTCGAGCCCCATTGTTTCCATCGGAAAGGGCTGTCGCAACA
>CADBLW010000252.1 GCA_902795625.1 uncultured Lachnospiraceae bacterium
CGCCGATCGTTGTGCCGGAATGGACAAAGGATGACCGCTCATTGCACCGCGCATACACCTTCATGACAGCGTCCTTCGGGTAGATGATCAGCGTGTTCACTACGATGACCGGAGTTTGCTCTGTCGGCGGATTCTCGATTTTGTGCACTACTTCAAGGACCGGCCCTGTTGGAGTCGGCGTTGCGGGCGGTGCCGTCGGCGTTACGGGCGGTGCCGTCGGCGTTGCGTCCGGTGCTGTCGTCGGTGTACACACAGCAGGATCTTTGGAGCGCCGGATATTGATGTCGCCGGAGCTTGTATTGATGTTACATTTGACACCTTCCTCGTCCTTGGGGAATCTGATGTCGCCGGAGCTGCTTTCCACAAGGTAGGTGTAAGATCCGCGAAGATCACCCTCGACATCGCCGGAGGAAGTATTGATCTTTATGGAATTCCATGCCTGGCATTTTACGAGGTCCACATCGCCGGATCCGGTTTCGACGTCGATGTCACCGGTGAAAACATCGTCAAGGGTAACATCGCCCGATGAAGTCTTGATCCGCAGTGCCTGATCCACGATGGTGTAACACGTGACATCGCCGCTTTTGGTCGTGATGTCAATGTCAATGAAGGAGACGTTCTTCATGATGTTGATGTCCCCGGAGGATACATCGGCAAGGAGAAGCTTGAACATCTTCTCCGACAGGTAGACACTGATCTCCGGGCTTTTAATGGAGAAGCCGATATTGTCGGTCCAGGAGGAGTTGTCCTCAAAATGGATCTTCAACACGCCATCCTCCACCGCGACGGAGTGGCTTGATTTTTCGGGATACTTGCAGACAACCTTGCATGATCCGTCTTCCGACGGAAGAATGCGAACGTCGGCGGATTCCGTATCGAGAGATACCGTCTGGAAATCCTCAGTGATCGTGTATGTATCCTCGAGATGCTTCACGGTGCTCAGCTTCGAGAAATCCCAGCCGTTCGCTGTCATCATGACAATGAATACGATCAGTCCTGCGCCCACAAAAAACGTCCCGATGCTGAGCAGGACTTTAGTTCTTTCACGCATTATTCCTCCTCCTTTCTCTTGACAAACAAGTGTTTGATCCCCAGCACAAGCTTCGCGGACAACTTGGCCATACCCTTAGTCGCGGCCTTACATGCAAAGTACATGTAGATGGCCAGACCGATGAGTACGCAGCCCGCACAGAAAAATACAATTCCCTGGAAGATAAAGCCCCGGAAGCACAGCACAGCGCCCGCTGCAAGTCCCGCGACCGCTCCCGCGATGAAGGATACGAACACTGCCCAGAGGGCTACGATCACCGACCAGAGCGCGACGAAAACAGAGAAGATCACCGCGTACAGAGCGACCAGCAGCGAGAGCCAGATCGGAGATCCGAGCACGAGCAGGGCGATCTCCCAGCCGCGCATTTTCCGCTTCGGACGCACGCGCTCCGACACGATCTTCGTGAGAGGCGTCTCTGCGATCGTCTGTATGACGATAGTGTTGACCGGACCGACCGCCTCGATCGCTTCCTCCTCAGAGAGGCCTTCCTCCACACGGTCATCTATGATCTCTTCGTAAAATGAAATGCGTTCCTCAACCTCGCCGATGGGCAGGCCCGACAGTTCTTTCCGAAGCTTCTGAAGAAATTCTGCTTTATTCATAAGCTTGTTCCTCCTTGGTTACAAATCGATAAATCTTCATTACGTCTTCCCATTCCTTACGGAATTCCTCGATGCGGCGCACCCCCTCTGCGGTAATGCGGTAGTACTTTCGCAGGCGGCCTTCGTGCTCCGCCGTGCGTACAGTGAGCATTTCCGCCGTCTCAAGACGTTTCAATATCGTGTACAGGGTCGACTCGGACAGTTCCGTGTACGGCTTCAGATCCTTGATGATCTTGTAGCCGTAGGAGTCCTCGTCCTTGATGGCAGCCAGCACGCAGATGTCCAGGAGACCACGCTTCAATTGAGCATCCATAAGTACCTCCTTTCGTGAACGGAGTGAAACGAAAGGAGGTCGGTTGCGCGAGGATCACGCAGAGCAACCGGGCAAACGCGAAAAGCGCA
>CADBLW010000253.1 GCA_902795625.1 uncultured Lachnospiraceae bacterium
CTTGCGGCTGCTCGCGCTGGATGCGGCCACAACGGGGTTGTTTCTTATGTACGGAATCCTCGGATGGCAGGGACCCGAGACGGTTGCGATCTGCATCGCGGGAGTGTTCCTTGCGTCGGCATTGGCGCTTGTGCTGACAATCCGGCTGTACACCAGGGGAGTCTCGGGAGTCCTGTACGGGATCGGAGACATCATCATCAACGTGTTGCGCGCAGTTTTGATTCTATATTCCTGGGCGCTGGCGGTAACCTGGATACTGAAGCGGCTTCACATGGTACCGCAGAGCTTTCATATCGATCAACGTAACTGGTCACGCAGTAATTATCCGGTTTTAGGAATTGTGCTTTTGTTGATTGTCGCGATTACATTCATCGGCGACTGGTACGACGGGATGCTGATGACTAAGCGGAGTCGTTTCGTAATCCGGGCCGTGCTGACGGTGATCGCGCTGCTGCTGATCGGAATATGGCTGTGCTACGGTGTCGATTGGCATGTGCTATTGAGCCGGTGACACTCGCCGAATTGGTTGGCATTTTCCATTGAATGCCATGTGGCGGCTCGGTATAATGGTTGCCAAAGAGGAAAATCTTTCGGAGGATCAATCGATGGAATTTTATGCGGAATGGCGCCTTCGCGGCGACCGGTATGACAACGGCTATGGCAACGGCATGACGCTCGCAAACGGCGAGTCCGTGCAGGAGATGACCAAGGTCTCGGAGACGGCGGAGGAGACGGTGTTTCGCGGCAAGAACGGGCACATTTTACGCGCGCTCCACGAGCGTGTCGGCGATGTCACCGTGTGCCGCACTGTACTGGAAAATCCAACCCCGGAGCCCGCAACGGTGGAGTTGCTCGCAAGTTTTGCGCTGCGCGGCGTGACTGCGGACCGGATGCACCGGGCGACGTCGTTCTGGAGCGCGGAGGGCAAGCTTCTGTCGCAGAACCTGACGGAGCTCAATATGGAAAAATCCTGGGCCGGCCACGGCTACCGCGTCGAGCATTTCGGGCAGGTCGGCTCGATGCCTGTCCGCAAATGGTTCCCGTTCCTCGTGCTGGAGGACAGCGCGAGCGGGAAGTTCCTCGGAATTCAACTGTACTGCGCGGGAAGCTGGCAGATTGAGATCGTGCGTAACCAGGATGATCTTCACGTGCTCGGCGGTCTCGCGGATCGCGATTTCGGGGCATGGACGAAGGTGATCGCGCCGGGCGAGAGCTTTGAGACGCCGCGCGCGGTGATCGCGGAGGGCTCGTCTCTTGCGGAGGTGTGCGACCGCCTTGTGAAGGTGCAGAAACCGCGCATCGCCGAGGTGGACCGCGACCTGCCGGTGATCTTCAACGAGTACTGCTCGAGTTGGGGAAATCCGTCCGAGGAGAGCGTGGAGAAGATGGCGAAGCGCCTGGAGGGCTCGGGCGTTCGGTATTTTGTCATCGACTGCGGCTGGTACCGTCAGCATGAGGACGAGAACTGGTTCAACACGGCAGGGGACTGGAAGGTCAGCCCGATCCTGTTTCCCCACGGACTGAAGGCCACCACGGACAAGATCCGCGCGCACGGACTGATCCCCGGAATATGGTTTGAGATGGAGAGCTGCGGCGTCGATTCGGACATGTACAAGGAGACTGATCTGCTGGTTGCCAGGGACGGCTTCCCCGTGACTGTCGGGACGAGACGGTTCCTCGATATGAGAAATGAGCGCACGCGCGCAAGACTTGACGAGCGCCTTTTGGGGACGCTTCGGGAATGCGGCTTCGGATACCTGAAGGTGGATTACAATGAGACCATGGGCGTCGGCGTCGACGGCGCGGAGAGCCCGGGCGAGGGGCTTCGGCAGTGTGTCGAGGCCTCGCAGGAATACTTCCGCCATCTCGCCGAGGAGATGCCGGAGCTGGTGATCGAGAACTGTGCCAGCGGCGGACACCGGCTCGAGCCGTCCATGATGGAGCTCGTGTCCCAGGCGAGTTTTTCCGACGCGCATGAGTGCACGATCATTCCTTTGATCGCGGCTAACCTGCACCGCCTGATCCGGCCGGAGCAGAGCCAGATCTGGGCCGTGCTCCGCGCGGAATCCGACATCGACCGCATACACTACCTGATCACGTCCGCGATGCTCGGGCGGCTCTGTCTTTCGGGCGAGATCTTCGCGATGAATGAGGAGCAGTGGGCGGCGGTCACGGAGGGCATCCGCTTCTACGACAGGGTGAAGGAGATCATTCGCGACGGTTTCACGAAGGTGATCCGCACGAACGTCACCGATTACTCGCATCCCGTCGGTTACCAGGCAGTGCTGCGCACACTCGGCGATCGCGCGCTTTTGCTTGTGCACACCCTCGAGGGCGGTGCGAACCCGCCGATCAGCGATCTGCTTGAGGGCTGGGAGGTCGAGGAGACCTACGGCTCAGGCCTCGACGGAGACTTCCGCGGGAAGGCGTATCTGTGTAACAAATCCGTGCGGAAAATGTAATTAAAACGTAACACACATTCAACCATTATGTAACAACCCTGTAGTATGATCTTCTGTGTCATTTTCCGTTTAGGA
>CADBLW010000254.1 GCA_902795625.1 uncultured Lachnospiraceae bacterium
CCGCGGTAAGTATGCATACGACTTCTGCGACACCGGTATGGTTTGCCCGCTTGCCAAGATGTACACACTCGGCAGCAACTTCATGCCCGCTCCGAACCACGCAGGCGGCCTTCGCTACCACGGCATGAGCAGCACGCTTTCGCAGCTGTACGCGGACGGCTACATGGAGGCGAGAAGCGTTGAGCAGACGAAGGTGTTCGAGGCTGCGGAGATGTTCGCACGCGTCGAGGGCATCCTTCCCGCACCCGAGAGTTCGCACGCGATCCGCGTTGCCATCGACGAGGCTCTCAAGTGCAAGGAGACCGGCGAGGAGAAGACCATCGTCTTCGGTCTGACCGGTACCGGCTACTTCGATATGGTTGCATACGAAAAATTCAACAACGGTGAGATGGGCGACTACATCCCGTCCGACGAGGAGATCGCAGCAAGCCTTGCGAACCTTCCGAAGGTTGACTGAGAAGTTGCGGCAGAAGTTGCACAGCTCCAAAAGTTGGATTGAAGAAAAATGTAATAATACACGACGAGGCGTTCCGGATGACCGGAGCGCCTCGAGTTTTTGTATCTCTGATTGATCGACTGTGGTTACTCCACGGCTTATTCCGCGATCCCTTCCTCAGTGCCATCCTCCGTCTCGACGGCTTCCGGCATCTCAAAGAAGAACACGGTTTCCTTCTCGTCGCTTGTACAGCCGTATTTTGCCTTGTGCAGCTCAAGGATCTGTCTTGCGATTGCCAGGCCGAGACCGGTGCCGCCTTTCTCTTTGCTCCTGGATTCGTCAACGGTGAAGAAGGCATCCCAGACGTGGGTAAGGTCTTCCGCAGGGATGACTGTTCCGTCGTTGCTCACGGACCAGCGGATGAGTTTTTTCTCTTTCGTAACGGTAACGGTGATGCAGCTGCGGCTGTACCGCGCTGCGTTTGTGAGAAAATTCATCAGCACTGTCCGCATCATGGAGAGGTCGGCGGAGACGAGACATTCTTCCTTCGGGGTGTCTACGGTTACTCGGCGATACTTCGTCATGGGCTCAAGCTGCTCAAGAAGAGCGTTCGTCAGAGACGTCAGATCGATATTTTCCGGAACCGGAACCCGCGCTTCAGCCTCCAACCGGGAGAGTTCCAGCAGATCCTCCACAAGGGAACTAATCTGATCGATCTGCTCAATTATGCCTTTTGCTTTGGCTTCCCGCGTCTCCGCGTCACCCTTTCCCTCAGCAAGTGCAACCGCGTAGCTCCTTGCCACGGCCAAAGGGGTCTTCAGCTCGTGGGCCGTATTGTGCGTCATGGCGAGACGGCTTCTCTCGTATTTCTCCTGAACTTTCTGCAAATGATTGATCCTCGAGAGGAAGAACCCGATTGCGACGGCAAGGACCAACAGGATGATCACGTAGATGCTGACAAGGCTTTTAACCGCCAGGCGAAACGGATGGGCGACAAACAATACGGCAAATGTAACACCCTGCCTTTCCTGAAATGCCTCATCATGGATGACTTCGTCGGTATAATTGTACTGCATTTTCAGAGTGAACAGGCCGTTGCCTTCCTCTTGATAAATCGGGTATTTGTCATAATCCAGCCCGAGCAGCGGACGTTCCATCAACAGGGCTTTTGCCTCCTGACAAAGCCAAAGCGCTTCGTCATCTTTCAAGGAGCAAAACGAATTGTATTCCTCATTTCCGCAGAGTTTGCACTCGGAAGTATCATGCAGTTCACTGTCGGTGATCAGACCGCGTTCCACATCCCCTTCCCAGGAGGAAAAAACATAATCCTCACCTTCGGCGTTTGCAGACCGGGGAAAGGTGATCACGATATTTTCCGTATCGGGCTCTCCGTCATCACCGAAGGAGAGGATGTAGTGTATTGTCAGTTCGGTGACTATGACCAAACCGTTGCTTCGCTTTCCCACAAGGGTAATCGGACTGTGGCTTCTGAGCATGTCTCTGCAGGTTCTCGACCAATAGGTGTTTTGCAGATACTGCCGGTAAAAACGATGCTCATCCTCCAGAAAGTCATAATTATCAAAGATTGCAAAAAGCTGCACAACACGATCGTCCTTCTGCTCGTTCAGAGCCAAAAAGTTCTTTGCCAGCTTGATCTCGGTTCCGTCAGGATTCACCGGCGCGATGCCGATGCCTACGCTGTCCGGATAGTCTGCGGGACCGTTGTAAAACTTATAAGAATTGTTGGCCAAAACGGCATAAGCAGCGGCTGTGGCGACAACGGTGGTATCCCTGACTGTTTGGCTGTCCTTTTGGTAGGTAAACTGCGGGTCAGGGTACCGCTTGTGGTATTCATTCACGTATTGTGTCCATAAACCGTTTTCCCCCAGTGCGGCATTCCGGGCGATGTCATACTGAATTGACTGCCGTATCTCCATAGCCTTTCGTATGGTGACAATGACCGCCACCACCAGCGAAACGGCGATCAGTAAGCCGCAAAACCAGCGCTTCATTTTCCGATATTGTTTATCCATGTGTCCCCCTTCCGCGGACTTTCACAGTCCGCCGCACAGTTGCTGCCGTGACACGCCCGGCGGAAAATCATTACTCCCAGTAATAGCCGACCTTGATCGATGTCCGAAGGTGCACGCCGTCCTCCCCCAGGGCGATGCGCAGCTTCTTGATGTGATTGTCCACCGTTCGTTCGTACCCGGCGTAATCGGCGCCCCATACGTGGTCCAGGATCTGCGTGCGGCTGAGGATGTGTCCGCGGTTTTCAATCAACAACAGCAACAATTCATATTCTTTCGGAGACAACTCGGCTACCTTGCCGCTCACAGTGACGCGGCGTCTGGCTGGTTCGATCACGAGATTTCCCTCACGTACGATACCGTTCTGCACCGTCAACCCGTGATACCGGTTGATGAGAGCGGTAACCTTCGCAAGAAGGATCCCGTTGGAAAATGGCTTCGTGATGTACTCGTCGGCACCGATCCCGTAGCTTTGGATGATGACGTCCTCCGCATTCAGCGCGGTCAGGAAGATCACCGGCACATCGTATCGCGCGCGGATCGTGCGGCAGACCTCCTGTCCGTTCTTCTTCGGCATCATAATGTCAAGGATGACCGCGTCGTAGCGCTTCTGATTCACGGCCCATTCGGCCTCTTCCCCATCACAGACTGCGTCCACGGTGAAGCCCTGTTCCTCCAGGTACTCCTCCGTCATTTTCCTCAAACGCGGCTCGTCCTCCGCCAGTAAAATCCGATAGCCCATGTTGCCCTCCTTGACGACACCGTACAATCGCGATATATCCTCTTTGTATCCACAATACAAAAAATTCAACTTTTTTTCAACCGATTCGGATAGTATACGGCATGCTTTGATGTACTTTCAACGCCACTTCTTTGGAAGCGGCGTTTTCCTGTTGATTTCGGAAAATGCGGTGCTATAATGAGCGCGGTTCAAAGGTACCGGAGAAGGGTGAGAAAGGAGAAGAGGATGCGCGTACAGAAGGTAAAAAACATGACCGAGGGCGAGCCGCTTAAGCTGCTGGCTCTGTTTGCGCTTCCTCTGCTCCTTGGAAATCTGTTCCAGCAGGCGTACAACCTCGC
>CADBLW010000255.1 GCA_902795625.1 uncultured Lachnospiraceae bacterium
AGTCCGCAGGCGGCGGCAGCGTTATGAACCAGCTGACGAGCCCCCAGAGCATCGGCCTGTTCCAGAAGGCTATCGTGCACAGCGGAATGATCCGGAGCCCCTACATGCTCGACGGTTTCATCACCCCGAGAACGATCGAGGCCAATGAGCCCAACGGCGAGGCATTTTTCGAATTCCTCGGTGTGAAGACACTCGAGGAGGCGAGAGCGCTTGACGCGACGTTCATCCGTGACAAATACGGCGAGTTCGCTCAGAAGCATCCCCGCTTTGCGCCGACCATCGACCACAAGTTCATGATCGAGGATCCGTACATTCTCTTCCTCAAGGGCGAGCATGCGAACGTTCCGATGATCTCGGGCAACACGGGCGATGAGTTCAAGTCCTGCATCTTCGCGGACAGCGAGGAGGAGTTCCTCGAGAAGGCGAAGAAGGCACTCGGCGACAAGTTCGACAAATTCATGACCTTTGACGAGGCGAAGACGCGCAACGGCAAGATGTTCGCTTCGATGGACGGTCTGGAGTGCGCGGTGAAGGCGGCATTTGCCCACAACGAGGCACCGAGCTACTACTATAACTTCAATCCGGATATCCCCGGCTGGGACAACCCCGGAACCTTCCATTCGGTTGACCTGTGGTTCTTCTTTGAGACGCTGGCTGCCTGCTGGAGACCGTTCAAGGGTTACCATTACGACCTGGCGCGTCAGATGTGCAACTATCTGACGAACTTCATCAAGACCGGCGATCCGAACGGCAAGGACGCCGACGGCACGGATATGCCGGTGTGGAGACCGTACGGAACGGGCGCTCACTGCGGCATGAACTTCCTCTCCGAAGGGTGTGTTCCGAGCTACGAGAACAAGCCGTTCAACGACTTCATGATCGGTGTTCTCACCGACCAGACGGTTCCGGAGCGCAAGCAGGCGTACAACCCGTACCTTCCGAACTGGGAGTACATCCCGGACGGAGAGCCGTACGTGTTCGGCGACCGTGTCTATGTGTACGGTTCGCACGACCAGTTCAACGGCTACGTGTTCTGCCAGGGCGACTATGTGTGCTGGTCCGCTCCGATCAACAATCTTGGCGACTGGAGATACGAGGGTGTTACCTACAAAAAGACCCAGGATCCGGTCAACTCCCGCGGCAACATGGTACTTTACGCGCCCGACGTGACAGTCGGTCCCGACGGACGCTACTACCTGTATTACGTGCTCGACAAGGTCGGCATCGTTTCTGTCGCTGTCTGCGACACGCCTGCCGGAAAATACGAATTCTACGGCTATGTTCACTACGCTGACGGAACGAAACTCGGCGAGCGCGAGGGCGATGAGCCGCAGTTCGACCCGGGCGTACTGACCGAGGGCGACACGACATACCTCTTCACCGGTTTCTGCGGCAGAGGCGACAAGAGCCGCCACGGCTCGCAGCTGACGGTTCTCGGACCGGACATGCTCACGATCGTGAAGGATCCTCGCATCGTCGTTCCGGGCTCCTGCTACAGCGAGGGCACCGGCTTTGAGGGACATGCATTTTTCGAGGCATCCTCGATCCGCAAGTTCGACGGCAAGTACTACTTCATCTATTCCTCCGAGGTTATGCACGAGCTCTGCTACGCGACCTCCGACAGCCCCGAGGGGCCGTTTACGTACGGCGGTGTGATCGTAAGTAACAGCGACTTCCACATCGATACATACAAGGACGCGGAGACGCCCGCGGCGTACGGTGCGAACAACCACGGAAGCCTTGTGGAGATCGGCGACAAGAGATACATTTTCTATCATCGCCAGACCAACGCTACCTGGTATTCCCGCCAGGGCTGTGCCGAGGAAGTGAAGTTCGCGGCTGACGGTTCCATCAAGCAGGTGGAGATCACCTCCTGCGGCCTGAACGGCGGACCGCTGCGCGACACTGAGGAGCTTCCGGCGCACATCGCGTGCAACCTGTTCAACAAGGAGATCACGCAGCCGATGCACTGGCTTGTCGGTATCGGCAACCAGCCTCGCATCACGCAGGACGGCCGCGACGGCGACGAGAATCCCTCGTACGTTGCCAATATCTGCGACGGCACCACCATCGGTTTCAAGTACATCAACTTTAAGGGTGTGAAGGAGATCGAGCTGACGGTTCGCGGATACATCCACGACAGCTTCGAGGTTCGCACCGAGCTGAACGGACCGGTCATCGGCACTGTCAAGGTTGACAGCTCCGACATCTGGGAGAAGTACCGCGCAGCCTGCCCGATCCCGGACGGCGTTTCGGCGCTGTATCTGACCAAGGTCGGCGGCGGCAACGGACATCTGCTGTCGGTGAAGTTCATTCACTGATCCATATAGATTGATCAGACAGGTTATCGGCGGGGGCACCGAATTCGGTGACCCCGCTTTTTGTAATCTGCGGTGCAATGAAACGGATTGTCGTTCCTGCGGATTTGTGGTAAAATACAGTTTAATAATTCCGAAGCAGGATTGTTTGGAAAAGCAACAATCGGGAAAAACAACTGTCGGGGAGAAGCGACGGTCAAAGACAGTCAACTGTCGGGGAGAAGCGAACGAGACGCGCCGGAGGAAGGCGCAAATGAGGGGATACCATGAAGTCGGACAAAACGTTCAGAGACAATTTGGAACAGGCGTTGTTGAACGAAGAGAATCGCCCCGGGGAGGTCGGCGACGGAAAGATCGATGTCTTCCTGAGCTATTCTTCGAAAAATAAAAACGTCGCGGATGCCGTGGTCGCGGAGTTTGAGCAGCACGGGATCCGCTGTTGGTATGCGCCGAGAGATATCGTTCCGGGGCAGGAATGGGTGTCTGCGATCCATGATGCGATCACTGCCTGCAGTCTTTTCGTGCTCATTTACACCGACAGCTCCAACGAGTCAAAGCAGGTCGCGAACGAGGTCGCGCTGGCATTCAATTCCGGAAAGACGCTGATCCCATTCCGGCTGTCCGATGCGGAGATGAGCAGTGAGCTGGAGTATTATCTGACGCGTGTGCACTGGCTTGACGCCGTCAACCCGCCGCTTAGGCAGAGCATCGAGAGCCTTCGGAAGTACTCGGAGAGAATACTCAAGGGCGAGGTTCCGGTGGAGTCG
>CADBLW010000256.1 GCA_902795625.1 uncultured Lachnospiraceae bacterium
ACCTACACGAACGAGCAGGTCGACGTCTCCGGCACCTACGCCGGGATCGACTGGACCGGTTTCCAGTACAGCGACGGCTGGGGCGGCTACGGCTTTGAACTGATCTCCACCGTAAACGGCAAGCCCGTGCGCGTCTCCTGCTGCGGCTTCGCCTTCGACAGCGAGGCAGCTGCGCTTGTACTCGGCTCACTTAAGATCAGCTGATATATCGGTCATACCCGAAATTCGGAAAATCGAGGCATTCACCATGGATTCAACACTGAAACGCACCTGGTCGGAGATTGATCTGGACGCGCTGGTTCACAACTACCGCACGCTGCGCGAGCATGTCGGAGCGGACGTAAAATTCCTCGGGGTCGTGAAGGCTGACGCCTACGGCCACGGTTCCGTCATCGTAGCGCGCACGCTCCAGGAGAACGGCGCGGACTATCTCGCGGTCAGCAGCATCGACGAGGCGATGGAGCTTCGCCTGAACGGGATCACAATGCCGATCCTGATCCTCGGCCACACGCCGAAGGAGCAGGTTGAGCGACTGCTTCAGTACAACATCACACAGGCCGTGACATGCAAGGCCAAGGCTGTGGAGTACTCCGAGGAGGCGACCCGCCTGGGCGGCACGCTCCGGATCCACATCAAGGTGGACACGGGCATGTCGCGGCTCGGATATCTGTGTGACGGAGATTTGTTTTCTACAGGTGTAGAAGGTATATGCGAAGCGGTTTCCATGCCGGGGCTTGAGGCTGAAGGCATCTTCACTCATTTTGCGGTATCCGATGAACCCGGCGAGGAGGCAAAGGCATATACGGAGCATCAGTTCAAACTTTTCACGGATGTGATCGAGGGTGTTCGGAAGCAGTGCGGACACATTTTCCGTCTGCGCCACTGCTCAAACACGGGCGCAGTCGCGAGATATCCGGAGACGTACCTCGACATGGTCCGTCCGGGACTTCTTCTGTACGGGTACGGCGAATTCGCCGCAGAGCTCGGACTCAAGCCGGTGATGACGCTGAAGACCAATGTTTCCACGATCAAGATTTATCCCGCCGGCACGGCGATCAGCTATGGCGGCATCTATAAGACAGAGCATACGACGCGCATCGGCGTACTGCCCTACGGCTACGCGGACGGTTTCTTCCGCTGCCTCTCGAACCGCTGCAGCCTTATGACGGACGAAGGTCCCGCGCCGCAGCGCGGCAAGATCTGCATGGACATGTGCATGGTTGACCTGACGGACAAGCCGGGTGTGGTCATCGGTTCCGAGATCGAGGTGTTCGGCCCGCGCAATCCGATCGAGCACATGGCCGAGCTGGCGGGCACAATTCCGTATGAACTGACCTGCGCGGTCAGCAAGCGCGTGCCGAGGAAGTATATCCGCGGCGGCGAAGTTATTGAGGAGGAACTGATGCTTCGGATGTGAGGCATCGCTGTGTCTTAACGATACATTAAAGGTAGATTAAATTTACCTTTTCCTTGGAAAGTATATTGCAATTACCGGGAAAATGTGGTATGATCTGATCGTCGGAGGGAATCCGAGCGGCAGACTGCGCGCGCGGTTTGCCGGATGATCATTAGAAATAACGGAGGTAATTCATATGTTGTGGAGTTGGATTGTTACAATTCTTGTAAGTGCTTTTGTAGGTTGGCTTGCAGGTTCGTTGATGGGTAATAAGAACCAGGGTTTCATCGTGAATGTTATCCTCGGTATCATCGGTGGTATTGTCGGTAAACTTGTATTCAGCCTGATCGGTTTCACTCCTACCAATATCATCGGCAGTGCGATCAGCGGTGTCGTAGGCACCTGCATTTTGATCGGCGCTTACAGATTCCTGACCAAGAAATGATCGGAGTGTCACATCGTAATACGAAACGAAAGGGGGTTGCTTCTGCAGCCCCTTTGATTTTCCCATGCATGTGTGGTATACTTAAAGGAGAGAAACAGCGCGGTTTTTACCGTGCGGCATTACCTCTGAGCGTAACAGAGGTGTTTTGAGGAGTTATTATGAAACGGGTAATTAACGCAGCTGCTTTCTTTCTGCTGCTGATCTTGCTCTTTGCCTTCGCCGGTGTTACCGTAGACAGTCTCACGGACTTTGATTTCGGAGAGGCTTTTATCGGTTTCATCTTCACGTATCTGACCTTCCGCGGCGTCCGTTCGACGTACCGCAAGGCGTTCGGTGATCATCCGGCACAGACACAGCCGCAGAATCCGGAGCTCGGGTTCAATCCGGAGATGGACCATACCGACGACATGTCGATGCAGTACAATCCTTATTTTTCGGATGTCTATGCGGAACAGGCGCAGGAGCAACAACGGCAGCTTCAGCAGCAGCTTCAACAACAGCAACTTATGCAGCAGCAGATGATGCAGCAACAACTGATCCGCCAGCAGATGTTGGAACAGCAACTGCTTCAACAACAGCTCGTGCAGCAACAGACGGCGCAGCAACAGATGTTGCAGCAACAGCTCGCGCAGCAGGAGATCGACCGTCAGCTTCTTTTGCAGCAACAGCAGCAGATGATGCAGGACGCGCAGAACAATATGACTTTTCCGCCGCTCCCGCCATCCGGCGGTATGCCCGGCATGTGAGCGCAGGGAACTGCGGCGGATATCGATCATAGCTGCGGCGGATACGGAACATAAAGGAATGAACATGGACGAACCGGAATTGTATCTGGAAAATATCGGTGAGGACGACGCTCCCCTTGTGGATATCATGGGCGAGGAGTTCACAACCGCCGACGTAAAGAAAATGATCCTCGACCTCATCTGCCTGTTGGGCGAGGAAGGCGGCGAAAACGCCGAAATGAATGAGAAAGTACTCCTGAGGCTGCTGGCGTTCATCTCGATGGAGCCTGCGCCGGAGGGAATGGAGGAGCTGACTGACAGCGCCCGCTATACATGCATCCGCGCCCTCGAGGCGATCCGCAAGCGTGAGACCACCGGCACGGTGACCAAGAAACAGCTCTACGTGGTACTCTACCTGCTTCGCGGATATGCGTGCCGCTGTCACTGATTGGCATGGCGGGAAGCAGTCTGAAAGGCGGCAAATGATATGAAAAAGCAGCACAAAAAAGGAATCATCGCAATCTTACTGGCATTCCTTTTGTGTGCTGTTTTTTTGCGCCCGGCATACGCGGAGGATATCGAGGGTGATTTTCCGTATGAAACGAGCGGTCTCTCCGGCAAGCCGGAGGCTAACTCCTTCTCCTACGTCTACCGCGACAGCTTCTTCGAAACATCCTCCTATGAGATGAACCCGGACCTCGCGCGGCTGGCCATGAGACTCGCGATCGCAGGCTTCGGAGTCGGCGAATCGTCCGAGCCCAACACTCTCCTGTCGATGTTCGACACTCTCGGGATCCGGTACTCGGAGGAGACGGTTCACTACGAGGTTCCCGGTCCGGATACGATCGGGTACGCGTACGGCATGCGTGAAATCTCCGACGACGAGGTCCTGATCGTGACCGTGGTCCGCGGCGGCAACTACCAGAAGGAATGGGCGAGCAATTTTACGCTCGGATACTCGGAGGACCATGAGGGCTTCCGTGCCTGTGCGGACATCATTGTGAAGGATCTCGGCGAGTATATCGGCACGATTCCCGCCGGCAAGAAAGTTTCCCTTCTCCTGACCGGGTATTCCAGAGCGGCTGCCGTGAGCAATCTGGCCGCTGCCGTGCTGGACCAAATGGCCGACGAGTCCCGCCTCGGCTCTGTGACTCCGGGAAACATCTATGCCTACTGCTTCGCCTGCCCGTTGACGACGAGGCGGACGGAGGAGGCATCGAAGGCGCTGTACTCCAACATTTTCTGCTTCCTTCATCCCGCGGATCCCGTCCCGAAGGTCGCTCCCGGCGAATGGGGATACGGAAGGTTCGGCAAATCCTATCTGCTTCCCACGGCAATCCATACGGACGGCTATGACGCATACCGCGAGACGTTCGTATCGCTCTTCTGCCGGTATTCCCTGGCAGAGTATTATCCGATCCAGGCAATCAACATCCTGAAGATGGATCGCGCGATCTCCGCAACAGCGAGCACTCTGATCGCACCGTCGATCTACGTGCTGACCGTGCAGGACTCCATCCGCAAGGCGATCCTCGGTGACGGGGAAGAGGATTCCTTCCTTTCCTCATTGTTCGGCGATATCGGCGATTCGGGAATTCAGGGAGCCGATGTGATCTATCTGAACAATCCGTTCGTAGCCCACGCCCCGGAACTGTATCTTGCCGCGTTGGATGCCATCGGAGACGGAGCAATCCTTCAAAACACCCGCACGGAGTATGACTATTTCACGTGTGAGGGCGATGTTACGGCCCACATATACGACCACAGCGGTAACACGGTTCTGAAAGGGAACGGCCAAGTGGTTTTGAAGGAAAACGGGGAAGCTCTCCTCCATGATGAGGAAGGCTTCGGGTTATGCGGGGCTGACTATGACCTCGGGACATTACTGTTTGACTGCGTGAGCACGGAAACGTACTATGCGGTCCTGGAAGCCGTAAAAGACACAAAGATCGACCTTCGGTGCGGACAGTTTAACAGCCTTGCATCGAGGGATGCAAAGCGATATGACTACAACAAGGTTGTTCTGAAGGAAGGCGAATGTGCCGTGCTCGTTCTGGACCCGAAGGAACCTCTGTTATATCGGACGACCTCCGATTCCGCGGAGACGATGCTCGCGGCACTCATACAGGGAAAGGCAACGGATGTTGAGCCCGTGAAGCCGAAGAAGATCACTGTCTCGGAGCAGGACCCGACCGATGACCCGGAACTGAACCCCACGCCGGAAGCAACACCCACAGTGACGCCCACCGTTGTACCCACGGCGGAGCCCACAGTGTCGCCAGACGTGACCCCTACCGCGGAGCCTGACGTGACTCCTGAAGCGACGCCTGCATCGGAACCCACCGTGACGCCGGCAGTGACGCCTGCGGATCCCACAGGGACACCCGCGGAAAATCCCACCCTGACGCCTTCAGGGACGCCGGAAGGCCCCACGGAAGCTCCCACCGTCACGCCTGCGGAGACGCCTGAGGGATCGGACAATCCGGAAGAAGCGACGGAGTTCGACGATGGCATAGAAAGAGCCAGGGGCAGAGGCAAGTCGACGAATTGGCTGGTGCCTGCAGTTGCGGCGGCTGTCGGGGTGGCGACCATAGCGATTGCGGCAGTGCTGATACGCAGGAAGCACCGGAAGAAGGATAAGTGACCGGAAATGTCGCCATCTCGCGTCTGCGGACAATGCATAGGAAGGAGCGGATCATGCAGGTCGCCGTCATACTGTTGATCATCGGAATTCTCATTTATGTGATCACCGGCAACCCCGGCTATGTGCTTTTTACGGGGTCCGTACTATTGCTGCTGATCTCCGCGTCGCTTGTTCTGCTGTTTAGCTACTGTATCATCCTGCTGCTGCGCTCGGAGCGCAGAGATGCGGTGTTTACAAAGGTTGATCTTCCGTCTTCCGGAAGTTCGCACAAGGTGGCGTACTACCGCATAGGTGAGGAGGAATACCCCTGCATTTTCCCCGAGGAAGGCATTTTCCGACGCTTTCTGTATCACACGGATCAGCCGTGCCGCGTACGTCTGACACGAAAAGGAGGGCGCGTGTTTGACCGGTACTCGACCATCACGACGATCGTCGGGTTTTCGGCGGGGTTGATCATCTGCGTGATCACTCTCGCGCTGCATTTTATGTAAAATGAATCTGTGCTGAGCATAACAAAAGGAGATTGAACCAGGCTGCGTTCAATCTCCTTCTTTTGTTGCGTTCCGTATACCGGTCTGTGTGCCGGCTTTCGTTTCCGTTTTCCGTATGACCGTTTTCATATTCCGTATGACCGTTTCCGCGCACCGGCCGGATCATGCCAGGCGCTTCTCGAAGTCGCCGAGCACGGCGGAGGATTTGTACACATTGGCAAATGCCGTCGGATCCAGCTCCGGCAGCGCATGCTTTAAGCGGTGATACTCATACTCCGACATGACGCTGATCACGAGCCTTCGTTCGGCGCCGGAGTAAACGCCGGTGCCGGTGAAGATCGTGGCGCTTCGGTTGATGTTGTCACGGATCCAGTTTCCGATCTCACGGTCTTTGTTCGTGAAGATATTCACGGTCACGGCGCGGTTTTGCAGATGGATCTTGTCGATGATCAGGGACGAACAGAACGCGGCGATGATCGAGTACACAGCCACCTCGGGATTGAAGACAAGCGCGCAGACAGCGTAGACGACAATGTTCACGGCAAGAGAAACTTTGCCGACGGTCAGGAACCGGTATTTCTGGCTCATCACGATGCCGATGACATCCGTGCCGCCGCCGGAGCCGTAGCCGATGTACAAAAGACCGCTGCCGATACCCTCAAAGAAACCGCCGACGATCGTGTTCGTGAGCGCGTCGGAGATGATCGGCTCCTTCGGGATCGGCAGGAGGGACATCAGCGCGCTCTCCAACAAGATCGTGAAACCGGCTTTGATCATCGGCTTTCCGCCGAGCACGCGCCAGCCGAGGATAATGATCGGAATGTTCAGGATAAAGTAGAGGATACCGCGGATGTTGTAAGGCTCGAGACGCGTTCCCCTCGCCAGCAGCGATAACAGCTGGGAAATACCCGTAAACCCGCCGGAATACAGTCCGCCGGGAATAATGAAAAAGTTGACACCGAGACAATAGATGACAGAAGCAATGCAACAGATTGTGAAATTCGTGACACCGCTGCGCACGGTTCCTCTTTTGTTGTCAAACATACGCCACCTCCGAGTACATATGATGTGACCATCACAGAGTATAGCATCAGCGGGAAGAGCGTGTCAATCGACGAAGTGAGGTTCTCGTCCGAACTCTCGCCGGCGGATTTTTCGCAAAAGTGCGCATTTGACACATTGCACGTCACTTTTTGCTTATAATTTTCCATTTTTCATACGATTTAGCTCTCAAATTCGAATTGTCTGAACAATTCCCGTTCGTCTATTGATTCGCCTCCGAAACGTTGCTATGATGAATTCAGAAAAACACTGTATCGGATGTTGGTACCAATCACAACACGATGACAGTATTTTTCGAAAAATACCATAATAGCTTGTGTGTTTTCGTACGCCTCGTGCAGGGCGTGTGCATGAGGCTTGG
>CADBLW010000257.1 GCA_902795625.1 uncultured Lachnospiraceae bacterium
GCAAACTATCTCGGCTTCGAGTTTATCGATTCCGCCAGATATATCCGTTTCCTTGAGGACGGCACCTTTGATGCCAACACCACGCAGGAGCTTCTCTCCGAGGGGCTCAAGGGGCTTGAGAACGCTGTGATCCCCGGCTTCTACGGGGCTTACGCAGACGGCAGAGTCAAGACATTCTCAAGAGGCGGTTCCGACATCACCGGTTCCATCGTCGCCCGTGCGGTGCATGCAAACCTGTACGAGAACTGGACGGACGTTTCCGGTTTCCTCGTAGCCGATCCTCATATCGTGGACAACCCCCGTGTCATCGAGACGATCACCTACCGCGAGCTTCGCGAGCTCTCTTACATGGGTGCCGGCGTGCTCCATGAGGATGCGATCTTCCCGGTCCGCACGGCAGGCATTCCCATCAACATCAAAAACACCAACCGTCCCGAGGACGAGGGTACCTTCATCGTGGAAAATACTTCCCGCAAACCGGCGTTTACGATCACCGGCATCGCAGGCAAGAAGGGCTTCACGGCCATCAACATTGAGAAGGACATGATGAACTCGGAGATCGGTTTCGGCCGCAAGGCACTGCAGGCCTTCGAGGACAACGGCATCAGCTTCGAGCACATGCCCTCCGGCATCGACACCCTCTCCGTCTTCGTGCATCAGCATGAGTTCGAGGAGAAGGAACAGGCCATCCTCGCCGAGATCCACAAGCTCTGCAACCCCGATTACATCGACATCGCTGTCGACCTTGCGCTGATCGCTGTCGTAGGCCGCGGCATGAAGTCGCACCACGGTACTGCGGCTAAGATTTTGCGCGCACTGGACACTGCCGGCGTGAACATCCGCATGATCGATCAGGGCTCCAGCGAGCTCAACATCATCATCGGCGTGGCGAGCAAGGACTTCGAGGTCGCCGTCAACGCGATCTACAAGGCGTTTGTGCAGTGATCAAGGCATCCGTCATGAAACCCGCGCGTTCAGCGTGAATATACATTGAGGAGAACTAACTATGCAGAACCCGATCGTAACCTTTACCATGGCAGACGGCTCCGTAATGAAAGCCGAGCTCTACCCGGAGATCGCTCCGAATTCTGTCAACAACTTTATCTCCCTCGTGAAGAAGGGCTTCTATGACGGCCTGACCTTCCACCGCGTCATTCCCGGTTTCATGATCCAGGGCGGCTGCCCGAACGGTACCGGCATGGGTGGTCCGGGATACAGCATCCGCGGTGAGTTCGCTCACAACGGTTTCGCCAACGACCTTAAGCATACTCCCGGCGTTCTCTCCATGGCACGCGCCATGAACCCGAACTCCGCAGGCTCGCAGTTCTTTATCATGCACAAGACCTCGCCGCATCTCGACGGCGAGTACGCAGCGTTCGGCAAGGTGATCGAGGGTCTCGATGTTGTGGATGCCATTGCGGGCGTCCGCACCGATTTCCGCGACAAGCCGCTCTCTCCCGTCGTGATGAAGACCGTCACAGTTGAGACATTCGACATCGACTATCCCGAGCCGGAGAAGTGCTGATCACGATTTTCCGACAGAACGAAACTAAGCCGGGCACACATTGTCGCCCGGCTTTTCTGTTACCCGCCGGTTAATCCAGTGTTTTTTAATACCCGCAGGAAAAACGGAGGAAGGATAATGAAGATCGCAGGGATCATCGCGGAATACAATCCGTTCCACAACGGACACCGCTACCACATCGAAGAGACGAAGCGCCGCACGGGTTGTGACGCTGTTGTTGTCGTGATGAGCGGTGATTTCGTGCAGCGCGGCGTTCCCGCGGTCACCGACCGGTATCTCCGCGCGGAGGCTGCTCTTCGCTGCGGCGCCGATGTCGTCCTTGAAATGCCTGTGTACGGCGCCACCGCAAGCGCGGAGGATTTTGCGCTCACGGGCATACGCGCCCTCTCGGGACTTTCCTGTGTTGAAGTTGTCTCCTACGGCGCTGAGGACGCCGCCCGCGGTGAGCACATGTTCCGCTCCGTCGCTCAGTTCCTGCTCGACGAGCCCGGCGCGTTCAAACAGACGCTCCTTTCCCATGTCCGTGAGGGAAATTCCTACGCAAAGGCCCGC
>CADBLW010000258.1 GCA_902795625.1 uncultured Lachnospiraceae bacterium
GTAGCCGTCCATTCCCTTCGTCGCGAGCAACGCGTCCGCCAATAACGCAGCGACAACGGCGCCGCAGAGATTTTCATAATGCCCCTCACCCGAGGCAACCTTCGGGTCAATGACGCAATCGGCAACCGGCAGCGTCTCCTGCGGATCATGGTGATCCGTCACAGCGACACGAAGGCCTAATTCCTTCGCCAGCGCGCATTGCTTGACCGCCGCAATGCCGTTGTCCACCGTTACAAGCGTGCTCACGCCGTCTGCCTTTGCCTGTCTGACCATATCCTCGGAAAGGCCGTATCCATCCGCAACGCGGTCCGGGATCCGGTAGTCGGCATCCGCTCCGAGCATGCGAAGCGCGGTGAGCATCAGGTATGTTCCGGTCACGCCGTCGACATCGTAGTCACCGATGACACGGAATTTCCCATTTTCCGCAATACCTTCCATTATGACGCGGATAAACTCATCCGTGCCCTCAAGCCTCGGCCATGCGATATTCGCGGGAGGATACAGAAAGGATGCCACCTGCTCTTCCGTGCGGTATCCGCGGCTCCACAAAATGCGCGCGGCAATGTTGGTGATGCCGAAACGGTTCATAATACCCGTGACATCGCCGGAACGCCAGGTTGTCATCCAATCCTCTTCGTATCTTCGCATAGTTTCCTCAAAACAAATCTTTTAAAAACATCTGCCGGACGATTGCCCGGCAGATGATACCATACTTACGCTTTCGCTTTTTCCTTCTTCGAAACTCTGGTCTTAAAGAAATACCACAGCGAACCTGCGATGCAGACCGAGGAGTAACCGCCGCACAGGATACCTACAGCCATCGGGATCGCGAAGATGCGAACCGACTCTACGCCGAGGATGATCAGCATCACAACGGTGAGCAACGTCGTCACGGACGTGTGAATGCTTCGCGTGAACGTCTCGGTGATGCTTCGGTTGACAACATCGGCGAGCTCTTCCTTCTTCTTTCTGTTGGCAAGGTTCTCACGCAGACGGTCGAAGATGACGATGGTCGCGTTGATACTGTAACCGACGATCGTCAGCATGCAGGCGATAAAGCTTGTATCTACCGTGAGTCTCACAAGTGCGTACAGGCAAAGTACCACGAGAATATCGTGTACAAGCGCGAGCACGGAGCTTGCGGCAAATGCCATATTCGAGAAACGGATTAAAATGTAGAGAAGCATGAAGATCGTCGCGACTACGACAGCGACCAGTGCATTGGTCTTCATCTCGCCGGAGATCGTACCGCTGATGGTCTCGGTCTCGATCGCGGACTCGGAGATGAAGTACTGGTTCATCAGGCCCTTCTTCAGCTTATCGAGTGTCTGCTCATCAAGAGATTTGGTCTTCACAACAAGGATGCTGCGGCCCTCTACTGCGGATACGGAAGAATTTTCCCCGATCGTATCCGAGACAAACTTCTCCATGTCGGCATTCGAAGGTGCGGTTCCTCCAAAGGTAACCTGAACGGAAGTACCGCCTACGAAGTCAAGTCCGTAGTTAAGCGCATTTCCGGTCGATGCCTTGTTGACGATCAGCATGACGATGCAGAGAACAATAACAGAGCCGGAAATGATCGCGTACTTCTTCCAGTTCTGTACGATGCGCATCGGCTGCTTTTCCTTGGCGATACCGTATGCGTTAACGTTGTCGATACCGACATAGTAAAATGCCTTCATAATGAAGTAGGTGACAACAAACGCCGTGAACATCGATACAAGAATACCGATGCCGAGGGTCGTAGCGAAGCCCTTGATCACGCCGCTTCCGCGGAAGTACAGCACGATCGCTGCGATCAGGGTCGTTACGTTGCCGTCGATGATGGCGCTCAAAGCTTTGCGGTAACCGATCTTAACGGAGGAACGCACCGTCTTGCCGGTGGCAAGTTCCTCGCGGATACGCGTGAATATGATGACGTTGGCGTCGACGGCCATACCGATTGACAATATGATACCTGCGATACCCGGAAGAGTGAGCGTCACATGGAACGCAAGAAGCATTGCGAGCATCAGTCCGAGATATGTGATCAGGCTGAGGGATGCCGCAACACCGGGCACACGGTAGAAAATGCACATATAGATGCATACAAGCACAAAGCCGATAGCGCCCGCGATCATACTGGTCTTGAGCGCGCGGCTTCCGAGGGTTGCGCCTACAACGTTGGAACGAAGCGACTCGATCTCGATCGGCAGAGCACCGATACGGATGATGGTTGCAAGGTTTCTCGCCTCCTCCATCGAATGGGACCCCGTGATGGTTGCAACACCGCCGGAGATCACAGCCTTAACGGCAGGTGCGCTGTACACTACATTATCATAAATGATGGCAATGATATTCTGCATCGAGCCGTACGCATACGATGCGCACTTCTTGGTTGCTTCTTCGAACTTCTTGCTTCCGGCATCATTGAGCGTAAGGCGAACCTCATACTCGATCGCGCCTGACTGGCTCTGACTTGTGGCAGCATCGGCTCCCGCAATGTCGGAACCGTCGATCACGACATCTCCTGCCTTGATGATCTCATCCATGCTCTTGGCAAGCACGTATGTTCCGTCTGTATTGGAGATGTTATTGTGGCCTTCGCTGTCGCATGCGTAGATAAAGTAGATATTACCGGCGTTGCCGAGTGTGGAAAATACTTTCTCCGCATCATCCTCGCCCGGAATATCCACGTTAATTCTGCGGCTTCCTTCAAGATATACCTTTGCTTCCGTGCTCAGAGACGAAGCACGCTTCTCCAGCTTAGTCTGGAGATCGCTCAACTCCTCCGAGGTAGGATTTTCCTTGACAGTCTGATAAGTTACGCTGACACCGCCCGCGAGATCCAGACCGAGCTTCACGTCCTTCACTCCCGGAACCTTGCTGTTCACATACCCGAAATATCCCCACAGGGCGATTCCCGCGATGATCAGAGCAAGTCCGATCAGCATCAGCAATCCTTTCGTCTTATCCTTCATAATCAACCTTCCTTACAACATTCGGATTTGTGCGCCTGCAAGCGCACACACTTAAAGAAGTATATCACAACTTTTCCGAATTTGAAACCAAAAGTTCAAGCAAAGAGGCATTTTTCGCATTTTATTTTGTAGCACTCGAAAAATGGTCACGAATATTATTTATAGGTTTCGCAAAATCAATATTGCTTTGCTTCCTCTTTTGTGCTAATATACAGATGTGGTTTTTAATTCTATGTAATGTGACATTCATTCTTGCATTCATTTGTTCGCAATATTAACCCTTGTCACATAGTAAACTTTTTGGAGGACATTATGAGCGATTATGTTATCATCACTGATTCCACCTGCGACCTGCCTTACTCTTTCGTAACGGAGCACGGCGTGGTCATTCAGCCTCTGGAATACACTGACGGTAATCAAACTTACGAGGACGGTCCCTCGACGGATCTGAAGCAGTTTTACTCGAATATGCGCAACGGCATTCAATATACGACCAACGCGACCAATCCCGAAGCGATCGGCAAGAACTACCGCGCTATTCTCGATCAGGGCAAGGACATTCTCCACATCGGATTTTCCTCGGGCCTGAGCTGCTCCTTCAACAACGCTCATATCACCGCTGACGAGATCGGCCAGGAATATCCGGACCGACGCATCATCGTCATCGACTCTCTCGCCGCTTCCATGGGCCAGGGTCTTCTCGTATACTACGCATGCAAATTGAAGGAAAACGGCGCTTCCATCGATGAGGTTGCCGACTGGCTCCGTGCCAATGTTCTTCACGCCTGCCACCAGTTCACCGTGGATGATCTGAAATATCTCATGCGCGGCGGCCGTGTCAGCAAGGTGTCCTGGCTTCTCGGAACGCTGATCAATATCAAGCCCGTTCTTCACGTCGATGACGAAGGTCATCTGATCCCTCTCGCTAAGGTCCGCGGCAGAAAGAAGTCTCTCGTCTCTCTGGTGGACAACATGGAGCAAACCATGGGCAGCATGCGCGACAAGAACGAGGTCATCCTGATCTCCCATTGCGACTGCTACGAAGACGCGAAATTCGTAGGCGATCTCATTACCGAGCGCTTCGGTTTCACAAACATTGTTTACAACTATATCAACACCGTCATCGGCTCCCACAGCGGCCCCGGGACGGTTGCTCTGTTCTTCCTCGGCGACAAGCGCTGATCATTACGGAGCTTTACAAAACTTTGCCGGCCTGTGCCGGTACTTCTAAAGCGACATTATCCGCAAAATGCCTATACTCAGCAAAAGAGCGCCTCGCAATGAGACGCTCTTTTGTTATATTTCGTATTTGAAATATCAGTATTCGTTTGCGATCCGATTAAGCCCAGGGATCCTGACCTGCCGGAATGCGGATATCTGCAAGCAATCCGTAGAAGGTATCGGAAAATACGAACCACTCACCGGTGGAAGGCTTCGTGCGAAGCGTGATCGGGCGAAGCGAATCCGAACCGCCGGACTGCAGGTAAAGGATAAGATAACCGTCGCTGAATCTGTCGCGGCTGTAAGGGTTCTCCGTTACCGTGATCGTGTACGGAGCCGTAGGCATGTAGTTATTCTGAGGCGTAGCGCCCTTGAAGTACGAACGAGGCTTATAATCCTTGTTGCCCATGAAACGATCCTTGATGAAGGAAATGTCATACGCCGAGATGGGCGCCGGTCCCTTCAGATGGTTCAGCATCGCAACGGAAGTTTCCTGATCCGTAGGGAAAATGCACAGAGCACAGATGCAAAGCGCTGCAACCGCAAAAGGATCCTTAAGATCCGCGTAAGGAAGCGCCTTAAAGCCTTCGATCGTCGTGGGGATATCCTGGAACACAATATCCTTCGTAGTGTTGGAGCTCTGCGTCCCGGACGTGTTGAGTGCGTTCGTAACGGTCTTCTTCAAATCGTCAAAAAATCCCATGTGTAAGTCTCTCCTTTCCTCGTATCATTACGATACAAGCAAATATTACCACATACACACTCTATTTGCAACCAAATTGTAAATAAAAATTACTTTTTGGCGACGTATTTTTCACGTTTTCCGTCAGAATATCCGAACCGGACCTCACTTCAGCTCACATCTGTTTCTGTCCGAGCATCTCCCACTCGATCACCTCTGCGGGGATGATCTTTCTTCGGAGCATGCGATCCGTGATAACCCTGATATCTCCGCCGGCGTCGCGATACTCCCTCTTGATCAGCCAGTTGCTGATATACTGGATCGAACGTATCGTTCTTCTCTCCGTCTCGTCTGCCGTTCCGCCCTCATACACATCCTCATTTATCGGATTCCCGACGATCCTCAGATCAACATCATTTCTCCTTGTGTATTCCCCGTTCTCCTCCGCGACAAGGTGCATGTTCAACGATGGTTCCTCGGAAAATGTTCCGAACCGGTCAAGGTAATCCAGTCCGCGTCCGTCGGAAAGGTAATTCCTGAGTATCCTTGACATTTCAAGAAAGCAGAACCTTGATGAAAAGCCCGGCGCGTACCGGTTAACCGTCTGACGGATCACACCGGTCCGCATGCCTGTTCCGAAGAAGACAAAGAAACATTTTCCGAAGATGGAGCGATACCGGTCAAAGAAAGACTCAAAGGATTCCTCCTTGGCCGGAAGACACACGACCACAACATCGGATCGGTCCAGCATCGTCATCGTCGTGTCATTCTCGTTGGGCTGAAGATTGAGAAACACCTCGTCGAACCGAGTCTCCAGGAAATCAACCTGCTGGTCAAGCGCTTCCCTCACAAGAAAGCTGTAGGAATCCTCGTACAGGCTCTGATCCATTGGCATGAACATCAATCCGTTCCCGTCAGCGCGAATGATCGAACCGAACTTGCTGCTTCTCCCCATCTCTCTGCAGACATGCCGCACGAAGATCTCTCCGGCCTTGTAGTAGACCTCACTCCCCCGTTTTGCTCCCTTTCGTACGGTGTCGTACCTGCTTCCGAGGAGATGAAATCCGAGATTACGTGTGTGCAGGTAATTTTCCGCTGCTACTATGCTGCACGGAAACATTCTGCAGCACATTCCGCCGACCAGTGTCAGTATCTGCGCCGTTTCCTCGCGGTAACCCGGCGACCAAAAAGATACTAGCATTCATTATTCCTCCTTCCCGAACGCGCGCGATATCTAATGTGTGTCGATTATATCGGCAGGCGTAATACACGGACAAGTTTCATAAATGAACAACATTTTCCGGGGTTTCAACAATTTCTGACAGATACGTCAAAAAAGGCGCCCTTTCCTATGCAAAAACGACACTGAAGCCTCGTGTCGCACGCATCGGAAAATGGCGCCGTTGTTCAATATATACAAGAATTCACGCAGTATTTCGTTAAGATGTACAGTTTTCTGTCAATTCGCGTAAAATTGTAAATGTGACAGAATATTTGTCGGATATTAATGTTTCTGCATCAAGTAATATCATCGTTTAACCCGCAGAGATCATTTCCGAAACCTTTAAAGTCATTCAAGCGTCTTCAGCGATGTCAGCGAAGCAAGGTTTGAATTCTTATAGCGGCGGTCGGAGGACACGTCCGCGCCGAACCAGTCGGGAATGACTGCTCCGAGCGCTTCCTCTACGGTAGGGAACTCAATCTCGGCGGTGGCAAGTCCTTCCAGAACGCCGTGGTAGAGATCAAGCTCAATTGTATATCGTCCGTAAGGGATACGGTATCTTGTCTTGCGAAGCATCGGCGTCTCCGTGTAGGCACCAAGCCTCCGGTAGAGATCTTCGTCAATCTCCTCTTCGATCTCAATCCGCACCAGGTCCTGCTCCTTCGCATCCATAACATCCTTCGGCTTTTTCTTGATCGTCAGCAGATACCGGTCTCCGTCTCTTCGGATGCGCACCGTCGTTCCCTTCCTTGCGAGGTACCCCTGCTCGAGCTCCGAATGGGGATATTGATTGAGATTGTCCGGTATTTCGCGGACAAGAAACTTCCGCTCGATTTCCATTTGCGTTTCCCTTCCTTCAATGGTAGTATTATTTCGTATTTTACATGTATATATGCGCAATACAGGCCGCACGCACCGTCGCGCACGTAATATTTCCCTTTAGAGGCATCCGTCACCGATGAAAACACTGATCACCGCAATTGACCCTGACAAGCTTAACGAGGTTAAGGTTAAGGATTTCCATGCGCTGGACATCCGTGTTTACAGGGACATCCGCAGTATCAACGGCCTGTCCCCGCTTGATACCCTTGTGCTCACCGATTCCCAGGAGATCGCGGATTCCGTGAGCAGCAAAGGCTTTCCCGTTGTCGGCTACGAGCACGACGGGATCCGCCTCACCTGCAGCGAGATCATACTCTCGCCCTTTGCGCTGACCCCGGAGTATGCCCTTGAGCTTCACAACCGCATGACCGGCAATCAGGTCTCCTTCCGCCACGGCAATATCGCTCTCTATTTTCTCACCGAGGACGAATACGTAAAATTCTATGACCGATTTCGCGAGGAAACGTACATGCTCGCCGAGAGCGGTCGGAATTACACCGATGAGGATGTCCGCGCAATGTACAAAAAGCGCGTCATACAAGCTCAGTTCACGCACAACTGCGGCATGTTCCGTGTCGTGCCGGACGAGCTCGGCGAAACCGTCGGTTACGGCTGCGTGACCGTGGAACAAAGTGAAACCGGCAGCCGCACCCTGATCTCATACTACGTCTTCCCGGAATGCCGCAGACTCGGCTACGGTCTGAGCATTGTCCGGACTCTTGTCGCAATGATCCGCAGCAACGATCCGTCGCGTGATATCTATGCCGATATTTATACGGAAAATGTCGTCTCCGCAAGGATCCTGACGAAAGCCGGTTTCCGTCCGGTTTCACCTGAATCTGATATCAACAACACCGACGGAACTACTCCGGCCGGTGCTCCGAGAGAAACGCAAGAAGCTCAGATATCGCAAGGTCACGGTCACGAGCAAGGAACGAATGGATCCCGATCGCTTCCGCAGTCCTTGTATTGCCTTCCAGGTCGTCGATAAAAACGCACTCGGAAGGCTTCTTTCCATACCTGGAAAGGAACAGCTCAAAAAAATCCTCATTCGGCTTAAACCGTTTCTCAATACCGGATACGACAAAGCCGTCCGGCAGCTTCATAAACGGAAACATCGTTTCGTGTTTCGCGAACAGCTCCTTCGGATAGTTGGACAGCACATAGATCTCATAACCCTGTTCCTTCAGCGAGCGGAGCAGCTCCTCCGTGTCGAGATACGCCTCGACGAGACGCTCCACATTTTCCATAAACCTGTGTATCGTTACAGAATGCTCAGGATATTTCCGAAGCCACCGCTTCTGAGCTTCATCCTGTGAGATCGCGCCCTCATCCATCAACTGCCACTCTTCGTTGCGCAGCATCGCGGACATCGCAAACTCCTTCTCCTCCGCGGAAAATCCCAGTTCATCCATATACTCGGACGCGCGTACACGCACAAGCACGCCCGCGAGATCAAAGATCACGGTGGTGATCGGTCTGCGCTCGTGGCTTTTCACCATGCTAAGACACATGGTCTCAAGCTCGTCGATACAGTGCTGAGGGCTCAAAAGCTTAACACTGCTGCCCAGGGCAAGCAGCCAAGTCAGGAAGAACCGGTTTGGGACAATGAAGAAGGACAACTCCGCATTTTCCCCCTGCGAGATCACCGTGATATCCCTTCCGATCTTGTCGACGAAGGTTCCGATCATGTCCTTCGGGCAGACAAGCCGCACACGCTCAGCAGTTCCGTCAAACATCTCAAACCGTGCCTGGGCGTACTGATCCGGGCCGGACTGTTCCGCCGCTTCGCGCCCTTCCCGCGGCAGCTCCGTTACTTTTACGTTGCGCATCTTGTCAACGCGGAAGGTGCGCATGCTCTTTTTGTTGCTGTCGTACGCGCCGAGATAATAGTTCTCGTGGTTGTACACAAGCCACCACGGACTGATCCCGGTTCGGGGACCGCCGTCCCTCGGCACAAGCTGAAGACGGTTGTTCCACTGCAGATACGTAAACTCGATCTGACGGTTCTCGCGCATCGCGGTCTGGATCGGATCGACATTGGAGTATCCGTCGTCATCCGTCTCCGTAGCGTGTCTGCGAATATATACGTTTCGATTCAGTTCCCGCTTCTCCCTCTCGCTGACCATCCGCTCGAGCTTGCCGATCAGCTCGCGGGAACGCTTCTCCGTGACGAATTTGGAGGCTGCGATGACATCCGCGAGGATCTTGATATCCGCGAGCGTCAGCATGCGCTCGTCGGCATAATACCGCACCTCACCGTCCCTGCGATAGCTGTTCACCTTCAGAAACTCACCGAACTCATTGATGGCGCGGATATCGCTGTAAATGCTCTTTCGCTCCGCGCTTACATTGTACATCGCAAGCCTGTCGATCAGCTCCTGCATGGTGATGCCGTTTCCGCTTGAAGTGCACTCGGACAGGATCTTCATAATGTAGCACAGTTTAAGTTTCTGGTTGTCCGATCTCGCCATGAAATCCTCATTTCCGAAAGAATGGCTGCACGATACCTCATGCAGCCATTCATCTTATCTATAGAATACCCTCTCCGTAAAAATCTGCGTTATCATTTTCCGGCATTCGTGAAATTCACGTTAGCCATCGACTCCCGAAGCTCGCCGTAGGCGATGATCAGGAATACAAGTCCGAGCACGCATGCAATGCAGCCCAGTGCCATGCATACCCATTTCTGCTTCTGGAAGGAACGGAACGCCACATAGGCACCCATCACAGCCGCGATAAACTGGAAGAAGAACCAGTCTCTGAGGAAAATGCCGAGACCCGCGAACAAAAGCGAAAAGATCGCAAATGTGCTCTCCAGGCCGAGGTCTTCCTTCTCATGCTTCATCAGCTCGACGTCAAGGAGCACGCTGGGATCCTTCTTCATCTCCTCAACAGGCACCTTCTTGTGAACATCGCTGATGACTTCCTCAAGCCAGTTTCCGAACTCACCCTTGAGGGCCTTATGGATCATGTCAAGTTCCGTGGGATCTTCGATCGGCAGAATATCCTTGACCATAAGCACGAAGCGCATGTTCGTCTCAAGCGGATCCGAGTCCTCGGGCTTCTCGGTCAGATTACCGAAGGAAACATGCATATCATGTTCGCCGTCCTCCGGCCAGATGAAATATTTCTCGACAATACCGCGCAGCCGCTCCGTGAGAGACTGCAGATACAACTTTACATTGTCCTTCTTCATATCCGCGTTCAGGTCATGGAAGGTAAGCACCTCCCCGTTCCACATGGCGGCCATGTGGATCTGAACCGCATTCTTGCGCTGGGACATCGGACTCACTACCATCTCGAGTGTGTCCTCCCCGATAATGCACTGCTCATGCGGCCATGCCTTTCCGAAGAACATATCCCTCGGCATGACGCACTGCCCCATAACTACCTTAACGCTCATAAACACTCTCCTCTGCCGACACCGTTATCGTTCGGTCCTGTCGGTCTGCGTATATTATAATATTAACTTGTATAAGAGAAAAAAGCAAGAAGAAAAAGTCACATTGCATCAAAAACACGTTACACAAAAACGTCGGACAATCCTAATTTTCCTATGCCGGGCGCGCATCTTCGCATAGGTTGTTACGGCTCGGAAAATGGTTGACACAGCACCGCATTTTTATTACAATAATTTCCGTATGCGCACGCAGGACAAAGCGCATTGATCAAAGATATCCCAAAGGAGAGTTTCTATGAGCGATACCTGTGTAACCCTTCATGACGGAGGCATTTTCCTCGTAGACGGCGTACCTTCGAATGAGGCACCCGTAAGCGCGGAGGAAGCGCGCCGCCAGACGATTGCCTACGGCATTCTTTCCGCCCACAACACTTCGGGCGATAACAGCAAACTGAAGATAAAATTCGACGCGATGGTGTCCCATGACATCACCTACGTCGGTATCATCCAGACGGCACGGGCCAGCGGACTTACAGAGTTCCCGCTTCCCTACGCCATGACCAACTGCCACAACAGCCTCTGCGCTGTCGGCGGTACCATCAACGAGGACGACCATGTCTTCGGTCTCTCCGCAGCGAAGAAATTCGGCGGCATCTATGTTCCCGCGAACCAGTCCGTCATCCACTCCTACGCACGCGAGGAGCTCACGGCCTGCGGAAACATGATCCTCGGCTCCGACTCGCACACCCGCTACGGTGCTCTCGGCACCATGGGCGTCGGTGAGGGCGGTCCCGAGCTTGTAAAGCAGCTTCTTAAGAACACCTGGGACCTCAACATGCCCGAGGTAGTTCTTGTCTATGTAACCGGTACGCCGAAGCGCGGTATCGGACCTCACGACATCGCTCTCGCACTCGTCAAGGCAACCTTTGCCAACGGTTTTGTCAAGAACCGCGTGATGGAGTTCGTCGGCCCCGGCCTTGCGAACCTTCCGATCGATTTCCGCAACGGTATCGACGTTATGACGACCGAGACCACGTGTCCTTCCTCGATCTGGGAGACCGATGAGATCACGAAGGGACACTATGTCGCACATGAGCGCGAGCAGTTCTACAAGAAACTTGCTCCGGGTTCCTGCGCTTACTATGACCGCTTCATCACGGTTGACCTCGACAAGGCAGAGAGCATGATTGCTCTTCCGTTCCATCCCTCCAACGCTTACACGATCCATGAGTTCGTTGCCAATGCCGACGAGATCCTCGCAGGTGTCGAGGCTGAGGCAGCCGCCAAATTCAAGGGTCACAAATACGATCTCCGCAGCAAGGTACGCGACGGCAAGGTCTACGCAGACCAGGGCGTGATCGCAGGCTGCTCCGGCGGTCTGTTCGACAATATCGACGAAGCTGCTGCGATCCTCGATCAGAAGAATTGCGGCAACGGGTATTTTTCGCTCAATGTCTATCCGACAAGCGTTCCCGTAAGCCTTGAGCTCACGAAGATCGGTGCGACAGCGTCGCTTCTCAAGGCAGGCGCGATCATCAAGCCGTCCTTCTGCGGTCCCTGCTTCGGTGCCGGAGACGTTCCGGCCAATGACGGTCTCTCGATCCGTCACACGACACGAAACTTCCCGAACCGTGAAGGCTCCAAGCCCTCCGACGGACAGCTTGCCGGCGTAGCACTGATGGACGCAAGAAGCATTGCCGCAACGGCTGCCAACGGCGGCGTGATCACCGCTGCTACGGACATCGAGTACGAGGTTCCGAAACATGAGTATCACTTCGACAAGACCGTATACCGCAACCGCATCTACTATGGCTTCGGCAAGGCGGATCCGGACGCAGAGCTCATCCTCGGACCGAACATCACCGACTGGCCTTCCATGGAAGCTCTCACGGACAACATGCTCGTTGAGCTTGCTGCCGTGATCCGCGATCCGGTCACGACTACCGACGAACTGATCCCGTCCGGCGAGACGAGTTCCTACCGCAGCAACCCGCTCCGTCTCTCCGAGTTCGCTCTCTCCCGCCGCGTGCCTGAGTACGTCGGCAGAAGCAAAGCGATCCACGCACTTGATCTTGCGAGACAGAACGGCGAGTCGCCGGAGAAGCTTGTGAACGTGCTCTCCCGCTTCGGAGATGTCGCTACGCTTCTTAAGAACACTCAGTTCGGTTCCTGCGTTTTCGCAAACAAGCCCGGCGACGGTTCCGCCCGTGAGCAGGCAGCTTCCTGCCAGAAGGTTCTCGGCGGCTACGCGAACATCTGCTACGAATACGCTACCAAGCGCTACAGAAGCAACTGCATCAACTGGGGTATCCTGCCCTTCACACTTCCTGAGGGCGCTGATTTTCCGTATGAGGAGGGTGAGTATGTGTTCATCCCCGATGTGCGCGCAAAGATCTCTGCCGGCGACACTGATTTTCCGGCGAAGGTCCTCACGAAGGACGGCGAGATCAAGGATATCCTGCTTCAGATCAACGGTCTCACCGACGAGGAGAAGACGATCATCCTCGACGGCTGCCTGATCAACTACTACGCTGAGCAGAACAAGCGCGGATAAGGCGTTTATACAATACAGGAGGATTTTCCATGAACAAGATACAGATGACCACGCCGCTTGTCGAGATGGACGGCGACGAAATGACCAGAATTCTCTGGAAAATGATCAAGGACGAGCTGATCCTGCCCTTCGTTGACCTGAAGTCCGAGTACTACGATCTCGGCCTCGTAAAGCGCGAGGAAACCAAGGATCAGATCACGCTTGACGCAAGCTATGCAGCGAAGAAATAC
The DNA here is from genome assembly GCA_902795625.1 of uncultured Lachnospiraceae bacterium. Lineage (GTDB taxonomy): Bacteria > Bacillota > Clostridia > Lachnospirales > Lachnospiraceae > ISDg. The sequence continues at coordinate 13,155 of CADBLW010000258.1, forward strand.
GGCGTTGCCGTAAAATGCGCGACCATCACTCCGAACGCGCAGCGCGTTGAGGAATACAACCTCTCGCAGATGTGGAAGAGCCCGAACGGCACCATCCGTGCGATCCTTGACGGAACCGTATTCCGCGCTCCCATCATGATCGATTCGATCAAGCCCAACGTTCGCACCTGGGAGAAGCCGATCACCATCGCGCGTCACGCATACGGTGATGTTTATAAAAACACCGAGTTCCGCATTCCCGGCAAGGGCAAGGCTGAGCTTGTCTTCACCGGCGAGGACGGAACCGAGATGCGCGAGACCGTTTACGATTTTGAGTGCCCCGGCGTTCTGCAGGGAATGTACAACAAGGACACTTCCATCGAGTCCTTCGCCCGCAGCTGCTTCGAGTACGCTCTCTCCGTAAAGCAGGATCTTTGGTTCTCTACCAAGGACACCATCAGCAAGAAGTATGATCACCGTTTCAAGGACATCTTCCAGGAGATCTACGACGCTGAGTACAAAGAGAAGTTTGAGGCCGCAGGCATCACCTACTTCTACACTCTGATCGATGACGCCGTTGCACGCGTGATCCGCAGTAAGGGCGGCTTCATCTGGGCTTGCAAGAACTACGACGGCGACGTGATGAGCGATATGGTCAGCACCGCATTCGGTTCCCTTGCCATGATGACGAGCGTACTCGTCAGCCCTGACGGCAACTTTGAGTACGAGGCGGCTCACGGCACCGTTACCCGCCACTACTACCGCTACTTAAAGGGCGAGGAGACCTCGACAAACCCTGTAGCAACAATCTTCGCATGGTCCGGAGCGTTCCGCAAGCGCGGAGAGAAGGACGGTCTTGCAGACCTTGTACGTTACGCAGACTGCCTTGAGAAGGCTGTCCTCGACACTCTCAACGACGGCATCATGACCAAGGACCTCTCCGGTCTTGTGAGCGAGGGATACACCTCGAAGTCTGTGAACTCCGCGGAGTTCATCGCTGCGATCAAGGAACGTCTCGCTAAGGCACTGGAGGCGTAATCATAAACTACTTCAACTGCAAAAAGGCATCATGCCCATCAACCGGACATGATGCCTTATTTGTTTTCACATTTTCCGAACGATACTGTTCCGTCTTTAACAGCAAAAACCTAACCTTTAAAGTACCTGTCCGGATCAGATATCGTACTTCGCCAGGATCGCGCTCGGCGTCTTACGAAGGATCAACAAC
>CADBLW010000259.1 GCA_902795625.1 uncultured Lachnospiraceae bacterium
CTTCCCTCTCATCCTCGAAATATTGTCTGCCGTATATGTTCGTAATGACCAGGCACAGAGCCAGCCACAGCAGAACGTACTTCAGAATATACCGGATATGATAATACCTCTGACCCTTGAAAAAGGCCTTGAGTCCCCCCTTGATCTTTGCAAACATATATAAATCCCCCTTCCGTCACCTGACGGAGCATCATTCAACGATCTTATATCCCTTTGTGAACACCGTCTTGATCTGTCTGCCGGCGTCCCCCAAACTCTTGCGCAGTTTCTTGACATGATTGTCCACCACGCGGTCGTTCCCGTAATAATCCATCCCCCATGCGCGGTCGAGAAGCGTGTCTCTGGAAAATGCCCACCCCGGCTTCTCCATGAGTATCATCAGGATCGCCAGTTCCTTCGGCGGCAGCTCCACCGGCTCACCGCACACCTTCACGGCAAATGCCCTTTTGTGGATCTCAATGTCACCGCAGCGCATCACATCATCCAGCACCGCCCCCTTGGACCGCCGGATCAACGCGTTCACCTTGGCCAGCAGCTCCGCAAGGGAAAATGGTTTGCAAACATAATCGTCGCATCCAAGCTCATAACCGTAGAGCCTGTCGTCCTCACCGGTGCGGGCGGTCATGAAGATCACCGGAACATCCATGGTCCTCCGGATCCGGAGCATCAGCTCGAACCCGCTCATCTCCGGCAGCATCACATCCAGCAGGATCAGATCATAGACATTTTCCTCGATCTTCTCCATTCCCTGCCGTCCGTCCGTTGCCGTATCCATCTCATACTCCGGCGCCTTCCCCGAAAAATAGTCCAGGATTCCTTCCCGGATCTTCGGATCGTCCTCCACCATCAGTATCCGACTGTTCATGTTGCTTACCTCGCTTGTAAAATCGTTTCGAAACATCTTTTACTGTCGGTATCATAACACACAGATATATCTTTTTTATGCCTTTTTTGTACTCTTTTTATCTTTTTTCGATACATTTTTCGGAAAATGCACCTGTTCCGACGACGATCATCCTCAATTGTCTCCGCAATAAAAAACTGCGGCGCCTGTGTTTCGTATGCGCCGCAGCCCCGGTTCATATTCTGTTTTCTTCCCACCGGAGTTTCTCCTCATCCGCTCTGCGGATCGCGGCGCGGTTGATCTTGCCGCTGGCGGTCCGGGGAAGGTCGTCAACATACACGACCATGCGCGGGTATTTGTATACCGCGCCGTTCTTCTTCACATAATCCTGCAGCTCGGTCGTAAGCCGCTGATCAGCCGTGAAGCCGTCCTTCAAGACGATGCTCGCCTTCACAACGGTTCCTCTTGTGCGGCTCGGGTACCCCGTCACCGCGCAGAATTTCACTGCCGGGTTCTGCATCAGCAGATCCTCCACCTCCGAGGGCCCGATGCGGTATCCGCTTGATTTGATCACATCGTCGTTGCGCCCGACGAAGAAGAAGTTGCCATCCGCGTCTCTTCTCGCCCGGTCGCCCGTGTGGTAGACGCCGCCGCGCCAGACCTCGCGGTATCGCTCCTCCTCGCCGAGATATCCCCGGAAAATGCCGATTGGCCGTTCACCGTCCTCCGGCACGATCACGACCTCGCCCTCCTCGCCGTAAGGAAGAAACCTTCCCTGCTCGTCCGCGATCTCGATGCGGTACAATGGCGATGCCTTGCCGATGGAACCAGGCACAGGTGTTCCGCCAATCGGCGTACAGATCTGAAGCGCCGTCTCCGTCTGACCGAAGCCGTCACGGACCGCAACGCCCGTGGCCTCCGCGAAGCTCTTCGCCACCGCGGTCGGCATCGGCTCTCCCGCCGTCGATGCGAACTTAAGATTTGACCAGTCGCAGCGCGTCAGATCCTCCATGACCAGATACTTGTAGATCGTCGGCGGCGCGCAAAATGTGTTGACCTTCAGCTCCGTCAGAAGCCTGAGAAACTCCCCCGCGTAAAAGCGGTCGTAATCATAAACAAGGATCCTCGCCCCGAGAAACCACTGTCCGTACAGCTTGCCCCATGCGGTCTTGGCCCAGCCCGAATCGGCAACAGTCAAATGCAGGTCTCCCTCCGTGATCCCGTGCCAGTTTTTCGCCGTGTAAATGTGCGCGATCGGATACGACCAGTCGTGGATCACCGCCTTGGGTGCTCCGTTCGTACCCGACGTAAAATAATACAGCATCGCGTCGGTTACATCATTTTCCACACGCTCCGCGAGACATTTTCCTTTCGCACTCTCCGTCAGATCGTCCCAGAACAGAAAGCCGTCATACCGTGCGCCTACGGCAACCGCGATGATCCCGCGGGCGCTTACCGCCTCCGCAACCTTCTCACAGATATGCTCGGAGTTCACGCAAAGGATCACCTTCACGCAGGCAGCCTCCGCCCTCACCGTGATATCCTCCGCAGATACCATGTGCGACGTCGGCACCGCGATGGCGCCGAGCTTGTGCAACGCGAGCATCGCGATCCAGAACTCGAACCTTCTCTTCAGAAGCAGCATGACTGCCGTCCCGCGGCCAACACCGAGCCCGCTGAGAGCCACCGCCGCCTCGTCGGAGAGCCGCTTCAGATCGCCGAACGAAAATTCCGTGACCGTGCCCTCGATGCTCTTGTGCACCATGGCAGGTTTCGTGGGATCATCCAGAGCGAAACGGTCGATGACATCGTACGCAAAATTAAAATGCGGCGGGACAGTTGTCACAACCCGTCCGATGCTTCCGTCCGGGGCCGCTGTCTCGCGGTAATACTGCTCATATAGCTTCATACGGTTTCCGTCAGTTTCTCCTTTGTTATTTCTGTCACGCTGCAGTCCGTACTGCTGTGCCTCCGTCCTAATACCCTGCGCTCCGGAACCTGCGATACCGCGCCTCCAGAAGATCGGAAGTGCTAACCGACATAAGCGTCGAGAGTTCAGTCTCAATGTCCGCGGCAAGCTTTTTGGGATCACCGGCCGCACAGATGCGGTCGATCAGGCCCATGCGTCTCAGTTTCTGCGCCGTCAGGGAAAGCGCTTCCGCGGCCTCGTTCGCGCGGGACGTGTCCTTCCACAATATGTTCGCACAGCTCTCCGGTGACACGACGCTGAAGTACGCGTCCTCAAGCATCCAGATGCGGTCCGAGTGGCACAGCGCGAGCGCTCCGCCGCTTCCGCCCTCGCCGAGGATCACCGAGAAGATCGGCGTGCGAAGCTCCGACATCTGCGCGAGATTGTCCGCGATCGCCCTTCCCTGTCCGTGCTCCTCCGCATCGACTCCGCAAAATGCTCCCGCCGTATCCACGAGGCACACCACGGGCCTGTGGAACTTCTCCGCCTGTCTCATGAGACGAAGCGCTTTCCGGTATCCTTCCGGGTGAGCGCTTCCGAAGTTGTGCCGGATCCGCTCCTCGGTTGTGCTTCCCTTTTCCAGCGCGATCACCGTTACGGGAAATCTTCCGATGGTTCCGATCCCGCCGATCACCGCCGGGTCATCGCCGTACAGCCGGTCGCCGTGCAGCTCCATAAAATCCGGCACAAGTTTTGCCATATAATCCTTCGCCGTCAGGCGACGTTCGCTCCTTGCGCCGAGGACGATATCATAATCCGACATTTTCCGCTTCCTTTCTCCGCCCGTTCTCCCCATCGACGGGTTTCATCTAAACTCATGCCACGCGAGCAGCTTCGCCAGACAGTCCTTCTGTTCCTTCCTCGGCACGATCGCATCGATAAATCCGCACTTCTGCACCTGCTCCGCGCGCTGAAAGCCCTTCGGCAAAGCCTGGTTCAGGCTCTTCTCGATCACACGCGGCCCGGCAAACCCGACGCGCGCTCCCGGCTCCGCGAGGGTGATATCCCCGAGCATTGCAAAGCTTGCGTCCACGCCGCCCGTCGTCGGGTCCGTGAGGAGCACGATGTACAGATTGCCGGC
>CADBLW010000260.1 GCA_902795625.1 uncultured Lachnospiraceae bacterium
GCCTGGTTCGCGATCTCCGGATTGACACGGGTAATGACGGACACGCCGATGTTGGAGCAGGTATCTGCAATTCTCGAAAAATGAGTCAGCACATCCAGAAGGCCTGTTCCTGCGTTGACGGAGCATTTTCCTTCGCGAAGACGCGCCATGTGGTTGTCGCTCAGGGCGTTGATCATGTCGTCCATGACCTCCTCGAGCGGCTCGATCTGCTGTGCTGCTTTCTCATCGCGCTTTTCAAACGCGTTCCGCGTCTCTGCCAATATGCGGTCCAGCACCTCGCGGGTGACCGCAAGCTCAGCCTGTGCCGCCTTGGAGAAATGTACATTATCCCCGTGAAGGCGAACGGCCGTCTCCGAGATGTGATACGCGTGATCGCCCATGTGCTCGAACTCGCCCACAAGCTTGTAATACTGCTCCAAAATGCCGACGTGCGTCTCCTCGCCGATGTGCGGTGACAGCTGCACAAGATAGTTACTGACACCGTCCGCCAGCGAATCTATGATGTCCTCATCGGCATCGATCGCCGCCTTGACGCTGCTGTCATAGTTGTTCAGAAGACCGAATGCCCGGTTGATATTTTCCACCGACTTGTTGAACATCAGTTTCAGCGCGTTGAAGCAGCTGCCGAACGCAAGAGCGGGAGTTGCGTAGAAGATCGGGTTGAGTGCCGCAAATTCGGGAATCTCCACCTTCTCCTCCACATCATCCTTCACGATCCGCTTCGAAAGCCGGACGTACACGCCGGTAAACGGCAGCAGAAGGATCGCGCAGCCGAGGTTGAAGATCGAGTTGGCGTTGGCGATGCCGCCGGCCGACATGGCATGCTCCCAAAGGGTGTCGAATACTCCGAACGCCCGGAGCACATTGACGACCACGAGCACGATCAGGGTCTTGCTGAGGTTATATATGATATTGACGACGCCTACTCTCTTCGCCTCCGCCTTGGCACCGATGGAACACACGATACCGGTGGTAAGGCAGTCGCCGAGATAAATGCCGACGATGATGATGTAGGAAACGCCGAAAGTGATCACCGTGTTGGTGGCCATCGTCTGCAGAATGGCGATCGTCGAGGAAGAACTCTGCAGCGCGAACGCAACACCGGCGCCGCACAGGTAACCGAGGATCGGATTCTTGCCGATGCTGCCGAAGAGCCTGTCAATGATACCGGTCTCCGTGAGCACGCTCACCGAGTTGGACATATTCATGAGACCTGTGAAAAGGATACCGAAGCCCATGGCAACGTTGCCGATGGAATCAGACCTTCTCACGCGGATGAAAACCAGAAGGAGAATGCCGACGATCAGCGCGATCGGCGCCAGCGTAGACGGTTTCAGGAATGAGAGCCATGAGGCGGAATCGGAATTCAGATCCATCAGTCGGACAATCTGTCCGGTGACGGTCGTACCGACGTTCGCGCCGATGATGATCCCGAGCGACTGGTTCAGGGTAATGATACCGCCGGCAACCAGACCGGAGGTGATGACGATGGTCGCCGTCGAGGACTGGATGACCGCCGTAACACCTAAACCGAGAAGGAACGCCTTGAACGGATTGCCCGTCACCTTCTCCATCAACGTTTTTAATTTGCCGGAGGAACTCTCCTTCAATGTGCTGCTCATCAGGCGCATGCCATACAGAAACAGCGCCAGGCCGCCGAGCATCTGGATTACCAGCAGGGGATACTGCATGTCTGTTACCTCGTCTTTGTCTTCGTTTCACACGGCTGCGGATCGTGATCTCACATTGCCTGCCGCGCCGCGGTATCTAAAATCAAAATGTCCAATCGTAAGGTGTCAGCTGATAGCAGTAATAATTCAGCCAGTTCGTGTACAGTGTGTTCGCATGGCCGCGCCACATAAGAAGAGGCCGCTCGTTGCTGTCATCATTCGGATAGTAATTCTTCGGAAGGTCGATCGGAAGTCCCTTGTCGAGATCCCGTTTGTATTCCTTGTCCAGCGTTACACGGTCGTACTCCGGGTGCCCAAGGACGAAGATCTGCCGTCCTTCCTTCGCCATGACCAAAAATACTCCTGCCTCATCGGACTCAGCCATGATCGTGAGGTCCGGATGATTTCGGATGTCCTCCGGATCCACGGTGGTGTGCCGTGAATGCGGCATATAAAACTCGTCGTCAAATCCGCGCACCAGCGGTTCGCGGCGGTTCATCACGCGGTGTTTGAACAGTCCGAACATTTTCCGCTGAAGA